>JAFYRC010000041.1 GCA_017547065.1 Tidjanibacter sp. | reverse complement strand
TATCCCACCGCATAGGAGTTGCTACGGTAAGTTTTTAGGAAACGAAACAATTAACTAAATAACTTACGTTCATGAAAAAACTTCACTCTTTGCTTCTTGCCACATTGGTAATGTTGGCAGGATGTGGCGAAATCAACGACCGCCTCGATGCACTCGAAGGTCGTGTTGATGCCATAGAGGACACCCAGATTGCGACCATCAGTCAGCAAATCACCTCCATCAACAACTCGATTCTCCTGCTCAACAACACCGACAAGGAGTTGGGCGAGTATATCGCCGCTCTTGAAGCGGAGGCAGAGAACTTGCAAACCCAAATCACTGCCACCAACACCAAAATTGATGAGGTGAAAACCGAGGTACTCTCCACAATTTCGAGCGAAAAAGCAAACATTCTCGGCGAATTGGAGGCGTTCAAGGCAACCGTAAATGGTGAGTTGGATGCTATCAAGGCAGTGCTCGAAACCCTCAAAGCGAAAGATGTGGAGTTGGACGGCAAGATTGCCACCCTCCAAGAGTATGTAGATACCGAACTGAAAGCAACCGAGGATTGGGCAACTGCAACTTTTGCAACTTTGGAGCAGAACAACGAGGTGGTTGCAACCATTGCCACCATCGAGGGAACTATCAAGGGTATCAACGAGAGTATCGCTGCCCTCGAAACTCGCATCAATGAGAAGATTGCCAAGGATATCGAAACCGCTTGCGCAACCCTCTCGACAGATTTGCAGAACACAGTCAAGGAAGTGACCGAAGCATACACCTCGGCAATCGCCACCGCTAAAAACGAACTCACCGAGGCATACACCACCGCTTTGGAGGGAGCAATCTCCGCCCTCGAAACCTCAATGAAGGAGTGGGTAAACGAGCAACTCACCGCCTACTCTACCATTGTGAGCACCGAGGCAAAAATCACCGCCTTGCAGAGCGAGATGGATGGCAAACTTGCGGCACAGAAAACCTACTTGGAGGCACTCGTGAACGCCCTTTCGTCGAGTGTTACCACCGACATCACTGCTATTAAGAAACAGATTAAGGACATCGAGGAGGCAATTGCCAAGAACGCCGAGGATATTGAGGCACTGCGTGGTGAACTTGCCAAGCAGAAAGCAGAACTCACCGAGGCATACACCGTTGCCATTGCCGAGGCAATCGCTACCGCCAAGGGCGAGATGAGTGAGGAACTCGCTGCTGAGATTGCCGCCATCAACGAGCGCATCGACAAATCGGACATCGCTGCCATTGAGGCACTCATTGCCAACTGCAAAGCACGAATGGAGACTGCCGAGGCGGATATTGTACAACTCAAAAGCGATGTGCTCCAATTGCAAGTGGATGTAGAGGAGCTCCAAGAAATCACCGAGAAACTCTTGGCGCAGATTCAGTCCATCACCTACATCCCCACCTATGATGACGGCAAAGCAACCATCGACTACCACAGCAAACGAGGTACACTTGATTTCCAAATCTCGCCCAAGAGCGCAATCAAAGATTTGGAGAAGGTGTGGCAAACCGCACTCTCGGTGAAGGCTGTTGCTACCCAAACCCGCGCTGTGGAGTTCATCAACCTCCCCATCACCGCATTCGAGGCTGATGCCACCAACGGAACAATCACCATCGAGGTAGATGGCACCAACTTGGGCGATGCGTTCTTCGCCGAAAAATCCACCGCCAGCGCCACCATCGAAGTGTCAGACGGGAACAACTGCATCAACTCAAATTACATCAATATAGTTGTTCAAAACCACAATGTGGTCAAATTTCAAGATTCTGTTGTAGAGTCTTTGTGCTTACTTAATTGGGATACCAACAAAGACAATAAATTGACATTGGATGAAACCGCATCTATTTCATCTATTGAAGGTGTTTTCTCTGATATGTACAAATTTAGAATCAGCTACAATTATATGAATGAGTATAAGGCAGTAGATGTCGGTTTTTTATATTGGGGAAATCATTACATAACATCATTTAATGAATTATCGTATTTTTCAGGACTACAACAAATTCCTAACACGGCATTTACTTTTGATATAAATCTGACTCAAATATCAATACCTCTGTCTGTAAGTATCGTTGAGAATGGAGAGGTTATAACTGTTAAGGCCACTAATTCAGACAAAAATAATTATGATAGTTACATAAACTTTCCAAAGGTATACTATGGTGCATTTTCAAATACTGCGCTTAAACAAATTACACTTCCAGAAAACTTAATCCAACTTGGTTCGTATGCTTTTTATGATTGCAAATATTTAAGAGAAGTATATTGTAAAGCAACAACGCCACCGTCATTGGGTAGCGATGTTTTTTATGGAACGGCAGATGATTTAACCATCTATGTCCCAATGGAATCAGTTGATTTGTATAAGAGCAAATGGAAATCATATGCATCACGCATTGTTGGATATGATTTTGAGTAAAAATATATAATAGAGTGGATATGAATACAGATAGATTTTCAAGAGAGTATATTTTTTATGAGTGTAATACTCGTGGACACTGCTTGGGGTTGACATTAAACACTCCAATCCAATTAGAAGGTAAATCATACACCCAGATTTATGTTATCAGTGTAGAACCAAATGATGAAGATAAAAAAGAATCTTTGATTAAGAATTGTGCTACACAAATAGATTCATATGGTCAACTGAATGTCTTGGCATTTATGGATGGAGTGGGTATAAATGATTCCACAGTAATTGAGATAGACACTGCTAAAATTGATGAGATACAAATCAGATATATAGAGTAAAATGAAGCAATTTACATTAGAGCAAATGCTTGTCTTGCTTGAAAAATACAAAGTAAGTCAAAGCGAACTCAAAGATGAAGAAATTAACTGCGAGGCAGTAAATTCTTTTTTACATCAATACAATATGAGAGCTATCGAAAGAAAGGATTTTTATGACTATGTGTTTTACTCACCCGACAGTGATTTTAGTATCAATTTTTCATTAAATAAAGAGGCCTTGAATCGACCTAACACAGAAGAGTTTTTAAGAACACTTTATATGCAAAAGCAGAACAATAAACAAGGGTGATGAATAAAACCTCCCCTTTGTTGTGGTTCGGCATAGCAGGAAATTCTTTGACTTTCCCGAATACGAAAAACGGCAGTCACTTTCAGCGGTGACTGCCGTTTTTTTCATCCACTGCAAATGCTTGCAAATCAACTAAATATACACACCGCCAAAATAAACACTTCAGCGGTGCAAAAAAAATCACTACTATGCATTACAAGGTATTAAAATATTTTTATATATTTGCATTACAAAACACTCTAATACTTTTACTACAGTGAACACAACACTTAACGTTAGAATCGGTCAAACCGTGTTTACAATCGAGAAGGACGCCTACCGCATTTTGGCAGACTATCTCGATGATATTGCCGCTCGTTGCGACGAGGCTTCGCGCAAGGAGGTGGTGGATGATGTGGAGATGCGCATCGCCGACCTATTTAGCGGTTGGCTGGGAGATCCCGCAAACACCGTGGACACCTATCTGGTGCGCCGCGCACAAGAGACAATCGGCCGTCCCGAGGAGTTTGGTGAGCTCAAAACCCCTAACCCCAACGAAAAAGAGCCAGAGGTAAAGAGGCTTCTGCGCAGCGAAACAGATTGCGTAATTGGAGGTGTGTGTAGCGGAATGGCCAAGTTCGCCAACATCGACCCCACCCTCGTGCGTCTGGGCACTCTTCTGCTTGTTATCTTTGGTGGCCTAAGCCTGTGGATATACATCGTCTTGTGGATTTGTATCCCCACCGAGTCGAACGCAAACAAAAAGAAAGAAGAAGAGGTAAAACAACCATACAACAAACACAAAACCCGATAGGATATTATGACTTTTTGGCAGGTACTTTTGGCGATAATTTTTCCGCCACTTGTGGTCATCAACAAAGGTTGTGGCTCGTTTCTCATCACCCTCCTACTCACCTGTGCCGGTTGAGTGCCCGGAGTTATTGCAGCACTTGTAATACTCAACAAATCAGAGAAATAACACACCCTCTGGATTAATTTACACACAAACCGAAAACAAAGTTTTTCACCATGGAAATAATGAACGAACACCCCAAGAAACTCTACCGCAGTCGCAGCCGTATGTTGGGCGGTGTGTGCGGTGGTTTGGCCGAGTATTGGAATTTGGACCCCACACTTATCAGGGTGGTATTTGCCGTGCTGTGCTTTATGCCCATCCCCACCATACTCCCCTATCTGATTATGTGGCTGATTATTCCGGAGCGCAAATAGAATCCCAAGAAACATGGCAATAGATATTGACAACGCAAAGGCGCAGATGCGTAAGGGAATTTTGGAGTACTGCATACTCTCCATACTCTCTCGCGAGGACTCCTATGCTCCGAAGATTATTGCGGAGTTGAAGGACGCCGAGATGATTGTGGTGGAGGGCACACTCTACCCCATCCTCACACGCCTGAAAAACCAGGGCATCCTCACCTACCGCTGGGAGGAGTCGCCCCAAGGCCCTCCCCGCAAGTACTACTCCCTGACACCCGACGGCAAGGAGGCACTCCAACAGCTTGACGAGTCGTGGGACACTCTCGTGGGCCAGATTGGCAACATCAGACGCAAGTAAAAAAAACAATTGTAAAACATTGATATTATGGAAATTATCAGCGACAATAGCACCTCCAACAATAACCAACACACTCCCTCTAATGGTGGTGTTGGCCCCCTTGGTAAGGCCATAATCTTGTGCGCCAAAATCTTTTTAGGAATCGTACTTGCATGCTGGTTTATTGCCGCACTCGGCATACTCATCGGCTTCGTCGCACTCATGGCTGTAGAGGCCGAATGGGGCCAAATGGTTGCCACGAACGGCATGTCGCCCGTGGTTTTTGCGGGCCTCATGTGTGCCGTGATTGTGCTCGGCATGGGTATCGTTGGCGACCTTGGCATTTCGGTTCTCCGAGGCAAGCGCATCAACCTCAAACGTTTGGGCATTGGAGTTGGCGTGTGGATTGTTTTCTTCCTGTGGCTCATCTTCGCAGCCGTGCGTAATACAGACAATTGGACCGAGTGGGCCCTGCAAAGTGAGGAGAAAATCGAACTCTGGGAGGAGCGCCTTGAGCAACGTTTTGAGGCTCTCGAAGAGAATTTCGACCGCATAGAGGAACATTTCGAACAAATGGAAAGCGAGCTGGAAAACTTGTAATAGCGAGACTTCCCTATCAAAAAAGACAATTTTCTGCCCGAAAATTGTCTTTTTTGTTTTACCTATCGGTAAAAGTTGCTAATTTTGTCGGTTAGTATGCAAGAAAAATCAATAAAATACAGATAATATCACTATGGCTTTAATCTAAAAAATCAACGACCTGCTTAATCGAATTGAAGAGTTCAAGCCCACCACCACTGCCGAAATTGAGGACTTCCGTGTAAAAATCCTCGGCCGTAAGGGCGAATTGAATGATATCTTGGAGGAGTTCAAAACCGTACCCTCCGAGGAGAAACGTGTGCTCGGTCAGCAAATCAACGCTGTGAAGACCCGCGCAAACGAGCGCATTGCAGCTCTCAAAGAGGAGCTCGACAACGCACCCGTAGCTGCCGCCCAAAGTGGCGACCTCACCCGCCCCGCCTTTGAGGAGGAACTTGGTTCGAGGCATCCCATTTCGCTGGTGCGTAACGAGATTTGCGAGATCTTCTCGCGCCTGGGCTATACCGTAGCCGACGGCCCTGAGATTGAGGACGACTGGCACGTATTCTCGGCTCTGAACTTCGCACCCGAGCACCCTGCAAGGGATATGCAGGACACATTCTTCATTGAGAAGAACCCCGATGTACTGCTCCGTACCCACACCAGTTCGATCCAGGTGCGCACCATGGAGCATCAGAATCCCCCCATCCGTGTAATTTGCCCCGGTAGGGTGTTCCGTAACGAGGCTATCTCGGCTCGTGCCCACTGCATCTTCCACCAGATTGAGGGCCTTTATATCGACGAGAAGGTTTCCTTCGCCGACATGAAACAGTCGCTTCTCTACTTCGCCAAGGAGCTCTTCGGCGAGCAGACCCAGATTCGTATGCGTCCCTCCTACTTCCCCTTCACCGAGCCTTCGGCTGAGGTGGACGTATCGTGCAACTTGTGCGGTAGTAAGGGTTGCAACGTGTGCAAAGGCACCGGTTGGCTCGAAATTTTGGGTTGCGGCATGGTAGACCCCAACGTGTTGGAGGCCAGCGGTATCGATAGCACCAAGTATAGCGGTTTTGCATTCGGTATGGGTGTTGAGCGTATCGCCATGTTAAAATTTGGCGTTAAGGATTTGAGGCTCTACTTCGAGAACGACCTCCGCTTCCTCAGCCAGTTTGACTCCGTACTCGAGCTCTAAAAAACGATGAAAAAAGCAGCCACTCTATGTATTCTCACAACCTCCCTGCTCCTCTCGTGTGCCAAGTTGCCACAAAAAAGCAGGGATGAGGGAGGTATTGAGATTCCCGAGTGGTTTGACACGGCCGATTCGCTACGCATAGCCTACCTCTACTCCGAAGGAGCCAAAGAGGTGGTGCAAAGCGGAGTGCCCATGAGTGGCCTACCCTACTGGGATGCCATTCTGAAAATCGACTCGCTACACGGCGGAGCCAACCACCGCATGTCGGAACTTGGAGTGGATGCCCGCCCGCAAAAGGCCTTTGAGTATAGTAGGCGCGCGGTGGCTTCGGACTCCACCAATATTGACTATCTCAGCCAATATGCCTTCACGCAGGTGGCCACCGGGCAGTACAACGCCGCCCTGCAAACCTACAATTCCCTCCTAAAAAAGGACTCACACAATCCATACAACTATCGTATGGCTGCCGCCTTGTATGCCAGCAAGGGCATGCCCCACATGGCCATTTCGTTGCTCGACTCGGCCGAATACAAACTGGGGCGCTACGAGGAGTTGGCCGCCTTCAAGCGCGAGTTGCTATTGAGGGTTAAGAACTTTGATAGGGCCATTAGCGAAACACAATCAGTCATAGCAAACAATCCTTTCGACCACACTAACTTCCGCGTCCTGGGCGAAATATATGCCCACACAGGTCAGGATTCGCTTGCTCTTGCCAACTTTCAACGAGCACTGGAATTGGTACCCGAGGATGGTGAAACGCTCATTTCTCTGGGAGAATTCCACCTCTCGCGCGGCAATCACACCAGCTATTTGGAGGTTCTCAAAAAACTCTTTCTGCTCGACAGCGAGCCGTTGAAGAGTAAGTTGGAACTCTATGACAACATCACCGAAAACATAGACTTCTACCGCAAGAACTTCTATGCAATCAACACTCTTTGTTCGATTCTCCACCTCAAATACCCCGACACCTACGAGGTAACCCAGAGGTATGCCACCCACCTTATCCGTGCGGGCGAGATCGACAAGGCCCTCAAAATCTACCATCAAGAGGTCGCAAAGGAGAACGCTCCGCTGGATGCACACCTCTCAGTTGTCGATATCGAGAACTACCTGGGTAAGAGAGAGGAGATGTTTGCCCACCTCGACCAGGCTATTGCCTGCTACCCCAACGAGAAAAACCTCTATCTGCGCAAGGCTTTTGAGTTGCAGAGGAACGAGAAGTGGAGTGAAAAGGAGGTTTTGAGCCTCTACAAAAAGGCTGCCAAAGTTGCAGAGACGACAGAGGATAAGAGTTTAATGTTGGGCTCGCTGGGCGACTACTACCACTCCATCGGCAAAACCAAAGAGTGCTACCGCGAGTATGCCAAGGCGCTTAAATACGACGCCAACAACGCTGCAGTGCTCAACAACTGGGCATACTTCCTAAGCGAGGAGAATAGGGAACTTGACAAAGCCCTGGAAATGAGCGTGCGCGCGTGTGAGTTATCGCCTTCCAACCCCACCTACCTCGACACCCAGGCGTGGATACTCCACCTGCTTGGACGCACGTCGGAGGCCAAAAAACTGATGATGCAGGCCATATCGCTCGACTCCACCAACGACGACACTCTCCTACTCCACTATGCCGAAATTCTCGCCGCCGATGGTAGCGAGTTTATGGCCGAGATGTACTACAAGAGGGCCATGGAGGCTGGTGGCGACAAGGAATACATTAACCAGCGACTCGAAGCACTCAAAAATAAGAAGTAGACATGAAGCGTCTGTTACTCACCATATTAACACTCTGTGTCGGGTTGGCGACCGCTCTTGGGCAGTCGTCGATCGACAAGCTCAATGCCGAAATCAAGCGTGCCGAGAAGGAGATTGCCAAAAACGAGCTACTCTTGAAGGAGGTAACCAAGTCGAAGAAAACCAACCAAACGGAGATTAAGCTCCTGCAAGTGAAAATAAACAACCGCAACAAAGTTGTGAGCTCACTCAACAAGCAGATGTCGCTCATTTCCAACGACATAAAACAGAAGGAGAGCGACATCGCTTCGATGAATACACAGATTGAGAACCACAAAAAGGAGTATGCCGAGATTGTGAGGGTGGCCTACAAAAACCACAAGGTGGGCTCTCCCCTACTCTTCCTCTTCTCCTCCAAGGATCTCGATACCGCAACCCGCAGACTTGCCTTCATGCGGCGCTACAACAACTCCCTCAAACAAAAAACCACCGACATTGAGATTCTAAAAAATAAAGTTTCCACACAGGTGGAAGAGCTTGGCCGTCAGCAACAAGAGCTCGACAGCAAAAAATCAGCCCACCAAAAGGAACTCAACACGCTCGACAAGGAGCGTAAGGAGTTGCGAGCCGCAGGCAAAAAGCTCGACGCCAACGAAAAGAAGATTAGCAAAGAGCTCAAAGCCAAACGCGAACAGAAGCGCGCCGCACAGCAGGCCCTTCAACGCATTATTGACGAGGAAACACGCAAAACAAAGCGTAAGATGACTGACGCCGAGCGCAGGGCCATCACGGAACTTAATGGCAAATTTGACCAAAATAGGGGCAAAATGCTGATGCCTGTGAATGGAGGTGTAATCATTGAGAAATATGGTAAGCACAAACACCCCACCCAAAGGCACATTACGGTGGTGAATAAGGGTGTAAACATCGCTGCGCCCAAGGGTGCGGAGGTGTTCGCCGTCTTTGAGGGCGAGGTGGCAAGGGTGATGTTCATCAACGGACTCAACAACTGCGTAATGCTCCGCCACGGCGACTATTTTACAATCTACTCAAACCTTGCGTCGGTGAGCGTGAAGGCCGGGCAGCACGTTGGCACAAACAGCCAAATTGGACGACTCTCCGACGGCGACAACCCCGACGACCAGCAGCTCCACTTTGAGGTGTGGTTCCACACCATGGACCAAGACCCGGAGTTGTGGCTTGCGCAGTAGGGGAGAGTTGATTTTACGAGATAATAAATTGAAACACTGCATATTATGGCTATTCATTTCTACAACGAAGCGACCGACTACTTGCCCAAGCAGAGGGTAAAACTCAACCAATGGGCCAGGGCAACCATTCACAACGAGGGCTATAAGGTGGGCGAGATTGGCTATATCTACTGCTCCTCGGAGTACCACCTCGGCGTTAACCGACAGTACCTCGGCCACGACTACTACACTGATGTTATCACCTTCGATTACAGCGACTTAGAGGGTAGGGGAGTGGTGAGTGGCGACATCTTCATCGACCCCTTCACCGTGGCTGATAATGCCGAGCAACTCGGCACCAACCCCGAAGAGGAGCAGCGCAGGGTCTTTATCCACGGTATTCTCCACTTGTGTGGCTACAAGGATAAGAGCGACGAAGAGGCCGCCCAGATGCGCCAAAAAGAGGATTTTTACCTACAAAGGTTTCCACAGTAAGGCCCAATAGGGTTGAGGCGAGAAAAGCAAAAAAACAGAGCATAAACGCACAAAAACAAGCGGAACAATATGAGATTTGACTATGATGTGATTGTTATCGGCGGTGGCCACGCGGGTTGCGAGGCGGCTGCGGCTGCTGCAAACCTCGGCGCCGAGACTCTGCTGATAACGATGGATATGACCAAATATGCCTCTATGTCGTGTAACCCGGCCGTGGGTGGCGTAGCTAAAGGTCAGATTGTCAGGGAGATAGATGCGCTCGGAGGACAAATGGGTATCATCACCGACCGCAGCACCATACAGTTCCGTATGCTCAACCGCTCGAAGGGCGCCGCTATGTGGAGCCCCAGGGCACAGTGCGACAAAGCGAGGTTTTCGGCCCTCTGGCGCGAAACTCTCGAAAACACACCCCATCTTAAATTGTGGCAAGACACTGTTAATCAACTGATTGTGGACACGAACGAGCAGGGAGTAACGAGGGTTTGCGGTGTTGTTACAGCCCTTGGCGTTACCTTCAATGCCAAGTCGGTAGTGCTCACCGCGGGCACCTTCCTGGGGGGCCTGATGCACGTCGGACGCAACAGTACAGAAGGTGGTAGGGCAGGAGATAGCGCCTCGCATGGCGTGACCGAACAGCTCGTATCATTGGGCTTTGAGGCCGGCCGAATGAAGACCGGAACCCCCGTGAGGATCGACGCAAGGTCGCTCGACCTCACTCGTTTTGAGCGTCAGGAGGGCGACGCCGAGCCTTCGAAATTTTCGTTCCTTTCGAAAATTGAGCCAGTCGAAAAGCAGTTGCCTTGCTACCTTGTCTACACATCCAAAGAGGTGCACGACACCCTTCGCACCGGCTTTGGCGACTCTCCTTTGTTTCAGGGTCTGATTAAAGGTATTGGCCCTCGCTACTGCCCGAGCATTGAGGATAAATTGCGCACCTTTGCCGACAAAGAGTTTCACCAGCTCTTCCTCGAGCCCGAGGGTGACAGCACAAATGAATATTACCTCAATGGCTTCTCGTCGAGCCTGCCATGGCAGGTACAGATTGCCGCACTCTCGCAGATCGAAGGTTTCGAGCAAGTGGATATCTACCGCCCCGGTTATGCCATCGAGTACGACTACTTTCCACCCACACAACTACACCACACCCTCGAAACCAAACTCGTCGAAAACCTCTATTTCGCCGGACAGATAAATGGTACTACCGGTTACGAGGAGGCGGCTGCACAAGGTCTAATGGCCGGTATCAACGCCGTCCGCAAGGGTAGGGGAGAAGAGCCTGTTATTCTTTCGAGGGACGAGGCTTACATTGGTGTGCTGATCGACGACCTTGTGACCAAGGGAGTGGACGAGCCTTATCGAATGTTTACAAGCCGCGCCGAGTATCGCATCTTGCTCCGACAAGACAATGCCGACCTACGACTAACACCCATTGCTCAAAAAATTGGACTTGCAACAGCCGAAAGAATGGCGGATTTTGAGCAAAAAAAATCACTCGTAGAATCGCTTAAAAACTTCGTGCACAAACAAGGGGTCGCACCAGCTGAAATTTCAGACTATTTAAAAAGTGTAAATTCCGCACAACTTACACAGAAAAGAAAACTCTCAGACCTACTAATTCGCAATGAAATTTTCATTTCGGACTTAATTGAGAATTTTGCGCCCCTCAAAAAACTCATAACCAAGCACAACATCGGACGCGAGGTTATCGAACAGGTGGAAATTGAGGTGAAATATAGCGGCTACATTGAACGCGAGAAAGCCATTGCCGACAAACTAAAAAGGCTTGAAGAAATACGCATTCCAGCCAACTTTGACTTCCAAGCCATCACTTCCATCACAATTGAGGCTCGCCAAAAACTTTCGCGCATCCAACCAACCACCATTGGCCAAGCCTCCCGAATTCCAGGAGTGTCACCCGCGGACATCAATATCCTCCTCATTCACTTCGGCCGATAGGAGAGGGGGTGAGCAAAATGTTCCACGAGGAACAATTTAAAAATTAAGATTTAACAAAATAAAAATAACAACAAAATAAAAGGAGTGTTCCACATGGAACACTCCTTTTGTTTTCAACCCACCCAACAAGATGGGCTATTCGTGGAGGTGTTTTACTTTTTCTGTTGCTTTGCCCAAGTATCCTTCAAGCCAACAGTCCTGTTAAAGACAAGTTTCTCGGGAGTTGAATCGTAGTCAACACAGAAGTAGCCAACACGCTCAAACTGGAACTTATCGCCAACCTTGGCCTCGCCATGCGACTTCTCGCAGTAGGCTGTATTAACCACAAGCGACTCGGGGTTGAGATAATCCAAGAAGGTCTTACCCTCCTCAACATCATCAGGACTCTCCTTTGCAAAGAGGTTATCATAGAGCCTTACCTCTGCCTTAACAGCATCGGCAGCCGACACCCAGTGGATAACACCCTTAACCTTGCGGCCATCGGACGAACCACCACCTGCCGACTCGGGGTCGTAGGTGCAGTGCAACTCCACAATATTACCATCAACATCCTTCACAACCTCGTTGCATTTAATAAGGTAGCCATAGCGAAGACGCACCTCGCCATCGGGACGGAGACGGTAGTAACCCTTAGGAGGCTCCTCCATAAAGTCGGCACGCTCGATGAAGATCTCCCTACCAAAGGGAACCTCGCGACGACCAGCAGCCTCATCCTCGGGGTTGTTCACGCAGCTGAAGCTCTCGGTCTGACCCTCAGGGTAGTTGGTGATGACAACCTTCAGGGGATCCAACACAGCCATCCTACGCTCGGCGGTCTTGTTGAGATCCTCCCTCAAGCAGTACTCCAACAACGAGAGGTCAATCACATTATCCCTCTTTGCCACACCCACCTTCTCGGCGAAAGCACGAATCGATGCAGGAGTGTAACCCTTGCGACGGAGGGCGCAAATTGTAGGCATACGGGGGTCATCCCAACCTGTAACAACCTGGTCTTTAACAAGTTGTAGCAATTTACGCTTACTCATTACGGTATAAGTAAGGTTGAGCCTTGCGAACTCATACTGGTGGCTGGGGAAGATACCCAACTCCTGAATAAACCAGTCATAGAGGGGACGGTGAACGTCGAACTCCAAGGTGCAGATCGAGTGGGTAATCTTCTCGATCGAGTCGCTCTGACCGTGGGCGTAGTCGTACATCGGGTAGATGCACCACTTATTGCCCGTGCGGTGGTGCTCAGTGTGGAGAATACGGTAGAGGATGGGGTCACGGAAGAGCATATTGGGGTGGGCCATATCAATTTTGGCACGCAACACCTTCTCGCCGTCGGCATACTTACCCTCTTTCATCTCCTCGAAGAGCTGGAGGTTCTCCTCCACGCTGCGGTTGCGCCAGGGGCTCTCGGTACCGGCCTGCTGGATAGTACCACGGCCCAAGCGAATCTGCTCCTGGGTCTGATCATCCACATAAGCCTTGCCTTTCTTAATGAGCTCCACAGCCCACTCGAAGCCAAGCCATTTGATATCCTCCTTGATGGAGTCAACATACTCGGTGTCCTCCTTCACAGGGTTGGTGTCGTCGAAACGCAGGTTGCACTTACCACCATAGCGCTGAGCAAGGCCAAAGTTAAGGCAGATACTCTTTGCGTGGCCGATGTGCAGATAGCCGTTAGGCTCGGGCGGGAATCGTGTGTGGATTGCGCCACCTGTCTCGGCGATATAGTTTTCGATAATCTCCTCAATAAAGTTGAGCGAGCGTTCTTTTACGGGTTCAACTGTTTTTACCTCCATAAAGACCTTATTTTTGATTTTGAAAGCACAAAAGTAATAATTTGAATTGACAATTCAAACACATTTATTCGCCCCATTTGCGGGCTTACTGCGGCCACAAGGCCATTTTTAGAGGCTCAACTCCGCATAGGAGGTTGCTGTCTCGTGGAGTCGCAACGAGGCCAAGCGCACCCCTGCGGGGAGTTTGGGCGCAATGAGCGATGCGAAATGGTGGAGAAGGTTCTCGCAGGTGGGCTGCCAATCTACAACGTGAATTTTTGTAAAGTGGCGCTGCAACACCTCAATAATCTCCTCGCTCTCGGGTGTGCGACGAATCATAAATGAGTGGTCGTAGGGCTCCACAACCGCCTCACACACAGCCCTTTTGAGGTCGCCAAAGTCCACCGCCATACCCAGTTTGGGATCGCCCTCCTCAACCGAAGGGGCACCCTCCACGGTTACAAAAAACCTATAACTGTGGCCGTGAATCTCTCGGCACGCTCCGTCGTAACCCATCAGTGCGTGGGCCATCTCAAACGAGAACTCTTTTGTTAATCTCACTTTTTCCATCTCTATCTTTTTGCTCCCACAATCAAATTGTTCGGTGTGGGAGGTTTACTATTGGTTGTGTTTGTAAATAGACTTCATCTGCCAAGCATCAGCCCTGATAATCTCAATGGGGTTGCCGGCGGCACGAATCGTAACACCCTTACTCTCCTCAAGCATAGGATAGGCTCTCAACACCAAGCTCAACCTATCGTTAACAAAGACCTCAATAATGCTTCGGTCAACGAAGATGTGCAACTTAACCGTTTCTCCGGGTGCAATATAGACATCTGCCATCTCGGGCTGACGCACGAAGAAGTCGGGCGAAACCGACGAGTGGGTTGTGTCGAGCATAACCACCGAGGGGCGTGTTTTCTTGCGATCTTTGGTGCGATCCCTATTGGGGTATCCCGCATTCTTCATAAAGACGATTCGGGTATACTCCTCCTTGTTGGGCGAGGCCATAATATCGAGCTCAAAGGAGTTACACTTCTTGGTGTCGATTTCCAACTCAAACTCCGCAACATCACCCTGCAACTCGGGCAGAACGACCTCTGTGTTGGCCTTAATTACCCTCTTCTCAAAGAACTTGTGCTCGCCACGCAACGACTGGTAATCACCAAAGGGTTTCACCACCAACAAGTCGTGCTCCTCGAGCGAGAGCAGGCGAGGAAGCGTCATTGCCTCACTAAACAAATCGCCCTTGGAACGAATTGCGGGCTTGAGGTTGAAGATTGTAACCACGCCGTCGCTATTGGGGTCGGGCGTGCCGGAGGGAGCGTGGAAACCACCTCGTCCTGTGGGTCCGTGGTTGAAGCCACCGCCTTCGTAGGCTACAAATTTCTGACGCTCCTTGTCGTAGGTACCGAGGGTGTAGCGACCACCACTGTAGTGGCTGAACGAAAGGAGAATGTGCTTACCTGTGGAACCGATGGGCCAAAAGTATGGACACGCACGGTCGTCGTTGGAGGTGAAGAACTGGTCATTCTCCACAAAGGGATGCATATACTCCCAATCGGTGAGGTCTTTCGAGCGGAAAAGATACTCCTCGGGGCGGCGGGCGCCACCCTCAACCTCTTTGAACCTACCCGACAGCGCATAGTAATAGTCGCCCTCTTTCCAGATGCAGGGGTCAAAGACGCCGTAGGGCACCTTCTCACCCTTAGCAGGCACCTTCACCACAGGCTCGGGCAGACGCTCCCAGTTCAAAAGCAGGGGGTCGGTGGAGATGGCAATGTAGTTACCATACTTGGGGGTGTGGTGAATGGCAATCACTCGGTCATCCTCCACAAGAGTTGTACCCGAATAAATCCTACCATCCTCTGCCTCTGGGTAGAGAGCCCAAGGGAGGTCCTCCCAGTGAATCAGGTCGTCGCTCACGGCGTGTCCCCAATACTGCACCTTACGATCACGAGCAATGGGAGTGGCTTGGTAGAACATATGCCATCGACCCTGCCAATAGCAGAGGCCATTGGGGTCGTTGAGTTTACCATCGGGTGCGGAGAAGTGATAGTGTGGCCTCCAGCGGTCGGCCGCATCCAACTCACTTCGCAACTCGGCAAACTCCTCCAATGTTGGGTTCTTCTTCAACTCTTCGAGTTGTTTGTTCAGGGTTGTCGAAAATTTGTACTTGGGTACCTTTTCAACATACTCTTGTGCGAAGGCCCCAAAGCAGAAGCCCGTCAACACCAACGAAAAAAGAAATAGGCGTTTCATGATTGATTTTTTAAAATTTGATTGATTTTTTAAAATTTCTTCGCCCAAATACAATGTTTTTTACTCCAGCTCCATCAAGTGGCGCACGTCGAGCTGACGAGAGAAAGGCTCGTTCAGGCTGATGTAGGTCTCGGTGGCAACCACTCCGGGAATCTTCAACACACTCTCCGAGAGGGTGTGCATCAGGTGGTCGTTGTCGGTGCAGTACATCTTAATCTGAAGGTTGTACTGACCCGTGATGAAGTGGCACTCCACAACCTCGGGAATACTCTTCACGGCATCCACAATGGTGCTATCCATCGAGGGATTCTGCATCCTGATATTCACCAGCGCACACACGTCGTAGCCAAGGCTACGAGGGTTAACCTCCAACCTTGAGCCGAGGATAATACCCTGCTCGTCGAGTTTCTTCACCCTCTGGTGGATGGCTGCGCCCGAAATACCACACTCTCGTGCAATCTCCAGGTAGGGCATACGAGCATTACGAAGGAGAAGTTGAAGAATCTTACGGTCGATTTTGTCGATGTTAATCTTTGTCATAATATCCAGTTTTTAATTTGTTGGGGTGTTGTCTATTTAATCACGCCGAGCTCCTTACCAATTTTGGTAAATGCGGCAATACACTTGTCGAGGTGCTCACGAGTGTGGCCGGCCGACACCTGCACACGGATACGAGCCTGACCCTTGGGCACTACGGGGTAGTAGAAGCCCGTAACGTAGATGCCCTCATCGAGCAACTTGGCTGCCATAACCTGCGAAAGGGGTGCGTCGTAGAGCATCACAGCACAAATGGCACTCTGGGTGGGTTTGATGTCGAAACCTGCCTCAAGCATCTTGGCTCGGAAGTACTCCACGTTCTCCACGAGGCGGTCGTGAATCTCGTTGCTCTCGGCGAGCATCTTGAAGACCTCGATGCTTGCGCCCACAACTGCAGGGGGTACGGAGTTGGAGAAGAGGTAGGGGCGTGAACGCTGACGGAGCATATCGATAATCTCCTTGCGACCGGTGGTAAAACCACCCACTGCACCACCAAAGGCCTTGCCGAGGGTGCCGGTGATGATATCCACCTCGCCACGGCAGTTGTAGAGTTCGGTTACACCACGGCCGGTGGCACCAACAACGCCCGCCGAGTGGCACTCATCGACCATCACCAGTGCGTCGTATTTCTCTGCCAGGGCGCAAATCTCGTCCATCTTGGCAACATTACCGTCCATCGAGAACACGCCGTCGGTTACAATGATACGGAAACGCTGGGCCTGGGCCAATTTGAGGCAGTTTTCGAGTTCCTCCATATCGGCATTGGCATAGCGGTAGCGCACGGCCTTACAGAGCCTCACACCGTCGATAATAGATGCGTGGTTGAGCGAGTCGCTGATGATTGCGTCCTGCTCGGTAAACAAAGGCTCAAACACACCACCATTGGCGTCGAAACAAGCAGCATAGAGAATGGTGTCCTCGGTGCCAAAGTAATCAGCAATGGCCTTCTCAAGTTCTTTGTGGATGTCCTGACAGCCGCAAATAAACCTCACGGACGACATTCCGAAGCCCCTTTCATCCATGGCACGCTTGGCGGCCTCAATCAGACGAGGGTTGTCGGAGAGTCCAAGGTAGTTGTTGGCGCAGAAGTTAAGAACCTCTTTACCGCCCACCTCAATGGCAGCACGCTGGGGAGATTCAATAATTCGCTCTTGCTTGTAAAGACCGGCCTCGCGGATGCTTTCGAGCTCCGCCTGG
>JAFYRC010000040.1 GCA_017547065.1 Tidjanibacter sp. | reverse complement strand
GCCACAACCTCATTGTGCTGTGCCAGCAGGGTGGCAATACTCAAACCCACATATCCCGTTCCTGCAACTGCAATTTTCATTGTCTGTTCTTTGGTTTGTTTCAAATCACATGTTCGGCCCAACCTCTGTTGGGTGTCGTCGTTTAGGCTGTTTGTGCCTCCTCGGCCTCCAACTCCTTGTCAATCTCCTCAAACTTGGAGTTGTTGCTCTTGAACTCTGGCACAATCTCCTTCATGCGCCTCACGGTGGCCATTACATCACCACCCTTGGCACACTCCACGAGAGCCTCATAGTCGTCACACACCCTGTCGAAATCATACTCCCTAACTTTGGCGATTTTGATTTTGTGGTGGTCGGTAGGTATGGTATTCTCCTCGTTGCTGAGCACCTCCTCATAGAGCTTCTCGCCGGGACGCAGGCCGGTAAACTTAATCTCGATATCCTGACCGGGCACATATCCTGCGAGCCTAATCATCCTCTCGGCCAGGTCGGCGATCAACACCGGCTCGCCCATCTCGAAGACAAAAATCTCGTTTCCGTTACTCATCGACGCAGCCTCCATCACAAGCCTGCACGCCTCCGGAATGGTCATAAAGAACCTATTAATCTGGGGGTGGGTAACGGTCACGGGGCCACCCTGCTCAATCTGCTTGCTGAAATGTGGAATAACACTACCGTTGCTACCCAACACATTACCAAAACGAGTGGTTACAAACTTGGTTTTTCCACCCATTGTGCCCTGGGCGATGGCCATACCGTAGCTCTGGCAGTAGATCTCTGCCAAGCGCTTCGAGCAACCCATAACGTTGGTGGGGTTCACAGCCTTGTCGGTGGAGATCATAACAACCTTGTCCACACCATTGCGGACGCACAAGTCGGCCACATTCTTCGAGCCCTGCACATTACTCAACACCGCCTCGCAGGGGTTCTCCTCCATCAAGGGCACGTGTTTGTAGGCCGCAGCATGGAAGACAATTTCGGGCTGGTAGCGGTCGAAGGCAATCTGCAACCTCTTGGCCGAACGAACATCACCGATGAATGGCACGAAGTCCAAATCGGGGAAGTTCTTTTCAAGTTCGAGCCTTATCTCGTGAAGGGGAGTCTCGGCGATGTCGAAAATCACAAGCTTCTTCACACCGAGCGAGGCCATCTGTCGGCAAATCTCCGAACCGATAGAGCCTGCACCGCCGGTAACCATCACCACCTTGTCGTGGAAGGTTTTGTAAATCTCCTCACGGTTGATGTGAATTTCATCCCTACCCAGAAGATCCTCAATTCGAATATTCTTCATCTTGACCTTGCTGGCGTTAACGCTGTTGAGCTCGTCCACCTGGGGTGCAATCAACACCTGAATGGGCTGTGGCTGACGATCGCTGCAATATTTCAGCAGTCGCTCCTTCTCGTTCCTGACATCCTCCTCGCCGGCAAACAGAATGGCATTCACACCCACACTCTCCACAACCTTGGCGAACTCCTCCTCGTTGTTGAAATAGTATACCTTGTGCTCTGAGATTTTATACTGACTCATCTTCTTACCAAAGGTAAGGAATCCCACGATGTGGTAGTGAGTACTGTTGAACAGACGTGTTGTCAGGGCAACGCTCTTCTCCGTCACGCCATAGACAAGCACCGTCTTACGCTGATCCTTGGAGTGTACCACAATCCAGTCGTAGACAATGAGCATCACCACCCTCACGCCAATCATGCCGAAAAGGCAGATCATAAAGTCAAGCAATACAGCCATAATGATTGCCCTCTCGACCATTGTGATTGCAGACACGAGGTGCAACAGCACATAGAAGGCCACCGCCTTCAAGATTACTGCCACACCAATGCTCCACAATCCCTTCAAGGAGGAGTGGCGGATGATGTTGCGGTAGGTACGGAAGAGGTAGAAACAGAGCGCCGTAAGGGGCATTCCCACCACAAACATACCAAGTGCGTCTATCGAATCGACTGCATTGCTACCTCCAAAGTAGCGCACACCGATAACCGACACCAGAATCGAAAGGGCTGCAATGAAGAGGTCCATGAGCAGCACAACCCAATAACTGAAATATCGGTTTTGTAGGATTCGTTTAATCATATCGTTTTGATTAAGTAAAGAATTTTTGTCTTTTGTTTGTAGACCTCCCTGAGAGGCCAAAGTAAACCCACCATATCGCCTGGCGATAAAAGCTTGGCGTTATATTTTTTCCACCTCGGAGGCGGGCAACGCCAGGGTTGCCACGGCGGCAACACCCTCGATGCGCACAACCACACGGCGCTCGTGTTTGAGGGTGGTTTTGGTGTAGATACCCTCCACACCCGCGAGTGGTCCGCCAAGGATCCTCACCCTGTCGCCCTTGCGGAGGTCAATCTCCGTGTCGAGATAGGTTGCACCCTCGCTACGGCACACAGCCATAAAGTCCTCCATCTGCTTGTCGGGCACAAACTGCGGGGCCGGTCGGCCCTCGTCGTCCCTTCCCATCATATAGCGCAGGTAGGTGATTTTGGTTGTCTTGATTTGTTGTATTTCCGGCAGTGTGGCATAGACGAAAATGTAGTTGTGCACTTTGGCCTCCTCACGCCAGTAGAAGGAGCCTCCGGCCTTGCGCCTTTTGACCTTCATTGTTGGTACAAAATTTCGCACGCCAAGTCCATCCAACAACCTTTGTGCCACCAACTCTCTTTGGTAGGTCACCCTCATCACAAACCACTTTGGATTTATG
>JAFYRC010000039.1 GCA_017547065.1 Tidjanibacter sp. | reverse complement strand
ATTCAGGTGGTATACAAAACTCTCGGGATTGGCAATGGGTTTCGAAGTGTCGAAGTGTGCTACGTAAAAGGCTGCGTGAACACCCGTGTCGGTGCGTCCTGCACCAACAACCTCCACATTCTCGCGCAGAAGAGTCGAAAGGGCCTCTTCAATAGTTTGCTGCACGGAGGGTGCGTTGGGCTGTCGCTGCCAGCCACAGTAGGCTGTGCCTTTGTATGATAGTTCGGCAAAGTAACGCATAGGGAGTAAAAATCGGGTGTTTGTTTGACAAAAGTATAGAAATTTTTCTTATTTTTGTACGTTTATGTAAAAAGCAGGGAAAATCTAATGAAGGTTGCAATTATAGGCTACGGTAAAATGGGCCACGAAATCGAAAAGGTGCTCGAAGAAAGAGGACACGAGGTGGTGGCCACAATTGACATCAACAATAGAGCAGAGATGATGACCCCCGAGGTGCTTTCAAAGGCAGATGTTGCCATTGAGTTTACCTCACCCACAACGGCTTACGACAACATTCGCGCCTGCATTGAGGCTGGTGTGGCAGTGCTGAGTGGCTCTACGGGTTGGACCGAGCGCAAGGCTGAGCTCGATGAGTTGTGCAGGCAGAAGGGTGGAGCATTTTTCTACTCGTCAAACTACTCGGTGGGTGTAAACGTCCTTTTTAGGCTCAATCGTTGGTTGGCTAAGGTTATGGGCCAAATGCCACAATACAGCGTGGGTATTGAGGAGATTCACCACATCCACAAACTTGACGCCCCCAGTGGCACGGCTGCAACATTGGCCGACGAGATGAGGGTGGCAAGCAGTGGACGTCTTTCGGTTGCAAAGGAGGATATTGTGTCGGTGCGCGAGGGTGAAGTTCCTGGCACTCACACCATCACCTACGATTCGGCTGAGGATACCCTTACAGTGTGTCACAGCGCCAAGTCGCGCCGAGGTCTGGCCCTTGGCGCAGTGTTGGCTGCCGAGTGGCTTGTGGCCGATGGCGGTCGCAAGGGCGTGTTTACGATGGATGATTTTTTGACAATATAAAGATTGATTATGAAGCAATTTTTCAAAAATAAATGGGTTAAGTTTGCCATCGTGGCAATCGTGTATGTGTTGTGGTTTGTGGTTTGGAGCGAGTGCTTGTGGATGCTGCTCGGTCTGCCCATCATCTTCGATGTCTACATCACAAAATTCCTTGCGCGCCTCTTGAAACTCGATGCTCATCGCGAGCGCAAGCAGAAGAACAAAGCCTACAAGGAGCTGTGGAGTTGGATTGACGCTATCGTATTTGCACTTGTGTTTGCCACACTCATCAACACCTACATGTTTCAGATGTACCAAATTCCCACCTCGTCAATGGAGAAGACTCTCCTCGTGGGCGACTACCTTTATGTGAGCAAGGCAACCTATGGCCCACGACTCCCGAACACTCCGCTATCGCTTCCGCTGATGCACAACACCACGCCTTGGGGTACAAAATCCTACTGCGAGGCCGTGAAGTGGCCTTACAAGCGCATTGCCGGTCGCAGGGGAGTGGAGAGGGATGATATTGTGGTGTTTAACTTTCCTGCGGGCGATACGGTAATATTGGAGCGACAGGCCGAAACGTACTACGACATTGTGCGTCAATTCACGGGCGCCTATGGCGAGAAGCGAGGTCGCGAGTTGCTTGGTAAGCAGTATCACATCCAATCGAGGCCCGTGGATAAGAGGGAACACTATGTGAAGAGGTGCGTGGCCGTTGCCGGCGACACACTTCAAATTGTTGGTGGACAGCTTTTTGTCAACAGCCAGCCACAGAAGAGTCTCCCCGGACGCCAGTTTATTCACTTTGTGCAGACCACTTCACCTTTGAGCACCAAGAGCTTGGAGAAGCTCGGCGTGTCGAGGGATGACATTCACTATTCGCCAACCACGGGCGTCTATGCAATGCCGCTGACGGATGAGAGCGTAGAAAAGCTGCGCGCAATGAAAAACGTGGAGAGCGTGACCAAGAACGAAACCACCGAAACCTATTCGGCAATCTTCCCCAACAACGATAAGTTCACATGGACAGAGGATTATTTTGGTCCGCTGTGGGTACCTCAGAAGGGCGCAACCGTGGCCATTTCGGTGGACAACATACCCCTCTATGAGCGTATCATCAAAAACTACGAGGGTCACTCGTTGGAGATTGCAGGCGACACCATCCTCATTGACGGCACACCTGCAACCGAATACACCTTCGAGATGGACTACTACTTTATGATGGGCGACAACCGTCACTGTTCGGCCGACTCGCGTTACTGGGGTTTTGTACCCGAGGATCACATTGTGGGTACTCCATCGTTTGTATGGCTCTCGCTCGATAAGTTT
>JAFYRC010000038.1 GCA_017547065.1 Tidjanibacter sp. | reverse complement strand
CTTACCGATAAGCTCCCAATCGGCCTCTCCGCGGTACATCTGTGAACGGGTGCGGCCGTGGATTGTAAGAGCCTGAATGCCAACATCCTGCAAGCGCAGGGCAATCTCCTCAATATTCTTGTTTTCGTCGTCCCAACCGAGGCGGGTTTTGACCGTTACGGGGAGCTTTACGGCCTCCACGATTTGGCGGGTCATCTCCACCATCAGGGGCACGTCTTTCATCATACCGCTACCGGCACCTCGGCCCGCAATCTTCTTCATCGGGCAACCGAAGTTGATGTCAATCACATCGGGGCCTGCCTTCTCGGCGAGCTTGGCTGCCTCGACCATGGGCTCGATCAGGTGGCCATAGATCTGGATAGCCACGGGACGCTCCTCGTCACTGACGTTGAGTTTGCGGAAAGTTTTCTCGGCTCCGTGAAAAAGTCCGTCGGAGCTAACAAATTCCGTAGTGACCATATCGGCCCCAAATTCCTTGCACAAACGGCGGAACGAAGGGTCGGTTACATCCTCCATTGGGGCTAAAAATAGCGGTTTGTTACCAAAATCTATATTTCCTATCTTCACGGGTTGCAAATTTTGCCCCAAAAATAGTTATATTTGCGCTCTAAACAAACGATTAAACCACGCTATGAGAAGATTTTTTCTGCTTATGCTCGCAACAATGACCACTTTTGCTACTTTCGCACAGGCTTCCAGGCAGACTTTTATGCTCTATCCCAATGGCCCTGCCGAGAGTAATGGCCTTGAAGGTAAGGAGGTTACGATTGATGGCGGACGGGTGTGTGATGTGAGCAACCCGAGGGTTGAGGTGTTCCTGCCGGAGAAGCCCAACGGTCAGGTGGTTGTTGTCTGTCCCGGTGGTGGCTATGCTCGCTTGGCAGCCATCCACGAGGGTGACATGTTTGCCGAGTGGTTTAACCAGAGGGGCATCGCTGCTGTGGTGCTCTACTACCGTATGCCCAATGGCCACAGCGAACTTCCTCGCAAGGATGTGTTGACGGCTGTGGAGATGGTGCGTGGTAATGCAAAGGCGTGGGGCGTGGACCCCTCGAAGGTGGGAGTTATGGGCTTTTCGGCCGGTGGCCACGTTGCCGCTACGGCTCTGACCAAGTATACCTCCGAGGCCAATAGGCCCGACTTTGGCGTGCTCATCTACCCCGTCATTACGATGAAGGAGGAGTATACCCACAAGGGCTCACGAGATAGGCTCATCGGTCAGAACGTGAAGTATGCCAAGGTGGAGGAGTGGTCGCTGGAGGAGAAGGTGAGTGGCAACACACCCACCTGCTTTTTGGCTCTCTCGGATGACGATAAGTCCGTGAATCCGCAGAACAGTATAATGTTCTACAACGCTCTCAAAGAGCACCGAGTACCTGCCGAGTTGCACATCTACCCCGAGGGCGGTCACGGCTGGGGCTTTAATGGCGAGAAGTTCGCCCCCTACCACGACGAGTTCCTGATCTCGTTGGAGAGGTGGCTCGAAGCTTTGTAACGAAAAAACAAGAAAACAAAAAAAATAACAGAGAGAAATGACAATCGAACAGACACTACTTACAGCCATCAACGGCTGTGTTGAAAACCTCTATGGCCCATTGGAGGGCTTGGAGTTGCAGTTGCAGAAGACGCGCAAAGAGTTTGAGGGTGACTACACCCTCGTTGTATTCCCCTTGCTTAAGCGCAGCCGTAAGTCGCCCGACGCTACCGCCGCAGAGATTGGCGAGGCGCTGGCCGCAAGCTGCCCCTTCGTTAAGGGTTACAACGTAATCAAGGGCTTCCTTAACATCGAGCTCCGTGCCGACTTCTGGCTCCAGCAGTTTGGTGCTATGGTTGCCACCGACAACTACGGCATTGCTCCCTCCAACGGTAAGACCGTGATGGTTGAGTACTCCTCGCCCAACACCAACAAACCCCTCCACCTTGGCCACATCCGTAACAACCTTTTGGGTTACTCGGTGGCACAGATTCTGGGTGCGTGTGGCTACAACGTCATCAAGGCCAACCTTGTTAACGACCGTGGTATCCACATCTGCAAGAGCATGCTTGCTTGGCAGCTCTATGGCGAGGGTGAGACCCCCGCATCGAGCGGTATGAAGGGCGACCACCTGGTGGGTAAGTACTATGTGGAGTTCGACAAACACTACAAAGCTGAGGTTAAGGCCTTGGTTGAGGGTGGCATGGACGAAGAGGAGGCAAAGAAAGAGGCTTCCATCATGAAACAGGCCCGCACAATGCTTCAAAAGTGGGAGGCACACGACCCCGAGGTGTATGGCCTCTGGGGGAAGATGAACGGCTGGGTATATGAGGGCTTCGACGCAACATACAAGGCTATGGGCGTGGGCTTCGACAAGGTATACTACGAGTCGCAGACCTACCTGTTGGGTAAGGACATCGTGGCCGAGGGTTTGGAGAAGGGTGTATTCTATCGCCGCGAGGATGGCTCGGTGTGGATTGACCTCACCGGCGACGGCCTCGACGAGAAGCTTCTCTTGCGTGGCGACGGCACCAGCGTCTATATGACCCAGGATCTCGGTACTGCCCTGAGCCGCCACAATGAGAACAACCTCGACGGTATGATCTACGTTGTGGGTAACGAACAGAATTACCACTTCCAGGTGCTCAAACTTGTGCTCAAAAAACTTGGCTACGAGTGGAGCGATAATATTTTCCACCTCTCCTATGGTATGGTTGAACTGCCCGAGGGTAAGATGAAATCGAGGGAGGGTACCGTTGTGGATGCCGACGATTTGATTGACGATATGGTTGCCACCGCAAGGGAGATGAGCGCCGAGCTCGGTAAACTCGATGGCCTGACCGCCGAGGAGCAGGATGAAATTTGCCACATGGTGGGTCTTGGTGCGCTCAAATACTTCATCCTCAAAGTGGACCCCAAGAAGACCATGCTCTTCAACCCCAGGGAGAGTATCGACTTCAACGGCAACACCGGCCCCTTCATTCAGTACACCTATGCACGTATCCGCTCGGTGTTGCGTAAGGCTGCCGAGGCCGGCGTGAAGGAGAACTGCGGTGAGGGTATCGAGTTGCTGCCCGAGGAGATTGAGTTGGTTAAGTACTTGGCCGACTTCCCTCAGGTGGTATTGCAGGCAGGCGCAACCTACTCGCCCAGCGTGATTGGTGCCTATGTGTATGACCTGGCCAAGATGTACAACAGCTACTACCACGACCACTCCATCCTTCGTGAGGAGCGTGAGGAGGTGCGTGGCTTCCGTGTGGCCTTGAGCCGCTTGGTGAGCGAGATCATCGGCAGGGGTATGAACCTGATGGGTATTGCAGTGCCCGAGAGGATGTAGGGATAAACAACAAAAGCAAAAAAAGAGTATTCAAGATATGGCAGACGAAAAGATTATTTTCTCAATGGTGGGTGTGAGCAAGGTGCTCACCAACAACCGTAAGATTCTTAACAATATCTACCTTTCGTTCTTCTATGGTGCCAAGATTGGTATCGTGGGTTTGAACGGCTCGGGTAAGTCAACCCTCATGAAGATTATCGCTGGACTCGACAAGAGCTTCCAGGGTGAGGTTGTCTTCTCGCCCGGCTACTCGGTAGGTTACTTGGAGCAGGAGCCCCAACTCCAAGCAGGTAAAACTGTGCGTGAGGTTGTGGAGGAGGGCTGTGCAGCCACTGTGGCTCTGTTGAAGGAGTATGAGG
>JAFYRC010000322.1 GCA_017547065.1 Tidjanibacter sp. | reverse complement strand
TTCGAGCGTGAAGAATTGCTGGGCCTATGGCCACGACGACGCCTATATGATCAAGACCCGCAAGTGGGGCTGGGATAGGAACACCAAGAATGTGACCTTCGAGAACTGCGTGGGTTGGAACGTTGAGGCAGGCAACACCTTCGAGGTGGGCTATGAGATGCTCAGGGATGTGGACAACATCAAGTTTAAGGACATCTACGCCATCCACTCGGGCACCCGTAACATTATGCGTAGGGCTGCCATCAGTATCCACCAGGCTGCTGCTGGTAAGGTGACCAACATCAGCTACGAGAACGTACACATCGAGGACCCCAAAGAATATGGTATCTACCTGAGTGTGATGAAGAGCGGCTATGATATCGGCTTGGCCGAGGGCGAGGTTTGGACCCCCGGCTCGATTAATGGCGTAACCTTCAAGAATGTCTACATCTATAAGGACGCACCTCAGGGCAACCTCATCCTCTACGGCTACGACAACGGCGAGCACAACGTAAACAACCTTGTGTTCGAGAACTTCTACATCAATGGCGAGAAGATTACCTCGTGGGAGCAGTCGGGTGCAAAGGTTGACTCCAAGCACGGCCTCGGCTCCGGCTTTAAGCCCGTGTTGACCCCCTCGGCAAATGTAACTTTCAAATAGACAGAATAGTAAGAACGTAACCCTATGAAAAAGATGCTTTCACTGACGATGTTGTTTGGGCTGTTGTGTGCAGCTTGTACCCCAAGTCCCAATAATGGTGGCCAGGAGCCCACTACCAACCCCTACGATGAGCAGATTAAGAACACCACCGTGGAGATCTACAAATATGCTCCCAATGCTCCCCGTACGGCATACTATGCTGTGAGCGTACAGGGCAATGGTGCACCCCAGGACTGCTACGTATTCCCTGTTGGTAAGGATGGCGTGGGTTCCAATGGTAGGAAGCTCGATATTCCCCACATCGCAACCTTCGGTGCCGATGGTATGGTGAGGGTGGAGATTATCCCCCTGATGGTAAACCCCGAGACCGTTGAGGTGCTGCCCGGCGTGAAGGAGTACCCCCACTGGATTGAGGACGGCAAAGTGGTTGTCTACGTCAGCGAGGGCGACAAGGCAAGCGTTGTGATTAATGGTGACTTGGAGCACCCCGTGTTCCTCTTTGTTCACTCGCTCGAGACCGACAAACCCAGCAAGGACGACCCCAATGTGATCTACTTCGAGGCAGGTAAGATCCACGACAAACAGCCAAAGCTGACTGCTACCTCGAACCAGACCATCTACATTGAGGGTGGTGCTATTGTGTTGGGTGCAGTCTATATCCAGAATGCAGAGAACGTAACCATCGCAGGCCACGGTATTATGGACGACTACCACACCACCAACGATCCTTCGTGCTGGGGTATGAGGCTGTACAAATGTAAGAACGTGACCGTTAAGGACATCCTGCTGGCCAATATGCACGGCTGGACTACCTATACCGTGCAGAGCGAGGATGTAACCTTCGACAACTACAAGGTTGTTGCCGCTTGGAATGACTACAACAATACGGGTGTGGAGAACGACGGTATGGGCGTTATGTGTGGCAAGAGGATCAAATACCTCAATACCTTCTCCTACTCGCACGACGACACCTATGTTGTAAAGAGTGGTAAGTGGTCCTACACCGGCGAGGTTGAGGATGTGCTCTACGACGGCTGTATGGCTTGGAACAGGTGGGGTGGTAATGCCTTCGAGATTGGCTATGAGGTGCCCTACAACATCTCCAACATCAGGTATCGCAACTGCTATGTGCTCCGCTCGGCCATCAGCATTGGCTACACTTTCCGCCATGGTGCTATGGCTATCCACAACTCCGGTAAGGCTACGGTTAGCGATGTAAGCTACGAGAATATCTACATCGACAACCCCGACGAGTTTGGTTTCTACTTCTCGATTATCAAGACCTCTTATAGCCTTCCCGATGGTGAGGTCTGGGCTCCCGGTAATATCAACGGAGTGACGATGAAGAACATCTATATGTACAACAAGCCTCCCTATGGCAACTCTATCTACGGCTATGATGCAGACCACACCGTCAAGAACATCTCCATTGAGAACCTTGTAATCGACGGTCAGCAGTGTACCTCCGCGAAGGACGCTAACATCTGCATCGATCCGGCACACACAAAGGTGGCCTATCCCGTACCCGATAGTGAGGTGACTTTCAAATAGGAAAAAAAGAGAGAACGAGAAAATGAAAAAGGTTTTCATTGGTATAGCAATATTGTTTGGTGCTTGGTACTGTGGTGCTTGCACTCCCGCAACTCCACCCACGGGTGGCGAGCAGGAGGGCAATCCCTACGACAAACTCACCGAGAATACCATCGTGGAGAACTACCAGTATGCTCCCGAGGCTCCTCGCTCGGCCTACTACTCTGTGAGTGTAGCCGGCCAGGATTGCTATGTGTTCCCAATGGTGACCAACCACGATAAACCCCACGTTGCCACCTTTGGTGCCAACGGTCTGGTGAGGGTGGAGGTTATTCCCAACCTGGTGGCGCCCGAGACGGTTGTTGTGCGTCCCTTGGCAAAGGAGTATCCCCACTGGATTGAGAACGGTAAGATTGTGCTCTACTTGAAGGAGGGCGATAAGGCCACCGTGGAGATCAATGGCGACGAGAAGACACCTTTGTTCATCTTTGTCAACCCGTTGGAAACCAACAAGCCCAGCAAGGATGACCCCAATGTGGTCTACTGCGAGGCGGGTAAGATTTATGATAGGCAGCCCACCTACTATGTTACCTCGGGCCAGACGCTCTACATCGAGGGTGGTGCAATTGTGAAGGGTGGTTTCCGCCCCGTGAAGCAGGACAACATCACCATTGCAGGCTATGGTATTATGGACGACTTCCACGTTCTGCCCGAGAATAACTCCAAGTGGGCGTGCCGAATGGATAGGTGCAATGGCGCAAAGGTGAGCGGTGTCGTTATTGCCAACATGGCGGGCTACTCGTGCGCAACGATTATGTCCACCGACATTGTCTTCGACGATGTGAAGATTATCGCCTCGTGGAACGAGGACAACCCAACGGGTGTGGAGAATGGCGGTATTGCCTTCTTCGCGTGCCAGAGGGTGAAGTGTAGTAATATGTATTCCTACGCCCACGACGACACCTACATGGTCAAGACCAACAAGTGGTCGTGGAAGGGCGAGGCCAAAGACCTTGTGTTTGAAAACTGCCAGGCCTTCAATGCGAAGGGTGGTAATGCCTTCGAGATTGGCTATGAGGTAAACGAGGGCGTGGATGGTGTAACGTTCCGCGACTGCTATGTGCTCCACTCGTCCAAGACAGAGGGATACACCTACCGCCATGCAGCCTTCTCCATCCACAATGGTACGGCCGGCACGGTGAAGAATGTGCACTATGAGAACCTCTATATCGACGACCCCAAGGAGTTCTGCCTCTACTTGTCGTGCCTGCACGACACGGGTTATAGCCTTGGCGACGGTATTGAGTGGGGTCCCGGTAAGATTGAGAACGTAAGTTTTAAGAACGTACACGTCTACAAGAAAGCCCCCTACGGCGACGTGATTGTTGGCTACGATGCCGACCACACGGTCAAAAATGTGTCGTTTGAGGAGTATTATATTGAGGGTAAGAAGATTACCTCCTTTGAGGAAGCCGGCTTCCATGTGGACGCAGCTCACCCCAAGGCAGTGCTTGTTGAGAAGAGTGAAGTAACTTTTAAGTAAGAATATAACACAATGAAAAAGATGTTTTCGCTGATGATGTTATTTGGCCTGTTGGCTATGGCCTGCACTCCCACACCTAATGGTGGCGAGGAGCCGGAGCCTACCGTCAATCCCTATGAAGAGTTGACCAAGGGAACAACCGTGGAGAACTACAAATATGCGCCCAACGCACCACGCTCACCCTACTATTATGTGACCGTGGCAGGCGAGGAGTGCTATGTGTTCCCAATGGTGACTAACCACGACAAACCACACATCACAACCTTCGGTACCAACGGCCTTGTGAGGGTGGAGATTACCCCCTGTATGGTTACTCCCGAAACGGTTGTAGTGCGACCCTTGGCTAAGGAGTATCCCCACTGGATCGAGGACGGCAAGATTGTGCTCTACCTCAACGAGGGCGACAAGGCCACAGTGGAGATCAATGGCGACGAGAATGTGCCCCTGATTGTCTTTGCCAACTCGCTCGAAACCAACAAACCCTCGCCCGATGCGGAGGGTGTAGTATTCCTCGAGGCGGGTAAGCTGCACGACAAGCAGGCTGTGTTCTCTATTAGCGCAGGTCAGACGCTCTACATTGAGGGTGGTGCCATTATGGTGGGTGCACTTCAAGTGACCCTCCAAGATAATATCACTGTTGCAGGCCACGGTATCCTGGACGATTTCCACGTGTTGCACGACAATAACTCCAAGTGGGCGTTCCGATTGGATAGGTGTAACAACGCCAACATCAGCGGTATCGTTATCGCCAACATGGCGGGCTATTCGTGTGCAACCATCATGTCGGAGGGTGTGTCGTTCGACAATGTGAAGGTTATCGCCCCCTACAATGAGGACCATGTGTCGGGTGTGGAGAATGGTGGTATTGCCTTCTTCGCTTGCCAGCACTGCACGGTTAAGAATTTTTACTCCTACGCTCACGACGATACCTATATGGTAAAGACCAACAAGTGGTCGTGGAAGGGCGAGGCAAAAGACCTTCTGTTTGAGAACTGCCAGGCATTCAATGTTAGCGGTGGCAACGGCTACGAGATTGGCTATGAGGTAAACGAGGGCGTGGACGGCGTAACCTTCCGTGATTGCTATGTGCTCCACTCGGCCAAGTCGAGGAACAACACCTACCGCCACGGCTCGTTCACCATTCACAACTCCACCGCGGGTACGGTGAAGAATATTCTCTATGAGAACATCTACATTGACGATCCCAAGGAGTTTGATCTCTACATCTCCGTGTTGCCCGACTGTGGCTATTCGCTCGGCGATGGCGTGGAGTGGGGCCCCGGTAAGATTGAGAATATTACTTTTAAGAATGTGTACGTCCACAAAAAAGCACCCTATGGCGAGATTATGTTCGGCCTTGATGTCGATCACGCCGTGAAGAACGTATCGTTTGAGAACTTCTTCATCGAGGGAGTGAAGATTGACTCCTACGAGAAGGCCGGCTTCAAGGTTGACCCAAGGTATAGCAGCAAAGGCTATCTTCCTATTATGAAAAACGAAATAACCTTCAAATAATCTAAAACTATGAAACGTAACCTATTTGGTATATTGGCTATGGTGGCTGCCACATTGGTAGCTTGCGGCCCCGAGGAGGTGGATTTGAGTGTTTATGAGGAACAATCGGCAAACACTGCACACCAGGTTTACACCTATGCACCCGACGCTCCCGTGTCGGCCTACTACTCTGTGACCGTTGCGGGCGACGATTGCTATGTCTACCCCGTGAATACCAACCATGACAAACCTCAGTTGGTGTCGTTCGGTACGGATGGCCTTGTGAGGGTGGAGGTTACACCCCTGAAGGTAGAGCCCAAATCGGTGGTAGTGCGCCCCTTGGCAAAGAACTATCCCCACAAGATTGAGAATGGTAAGATTATACTTTATCTCACAGAGGGTGACCACGCAACCATTGAGGTCAATGGCGACGAGAATGTGCCCATGTTCCTCTTTGCCAACCCTCTCGAAGTTAACAAACCAAGTGCAAGCGACCCAAATGTGAAATACTATGCCGCAGGTCAGATTTATGACCTCCAGCCCACATTCGGTCTTGCCACTGGCCAGACTCTCTACATCGAGGGTGGCGCTATTGTTAAGGGTGCCTTCCAGGTGAAGGGTAAGGACAATATCACCATCGCCGGCTATGGTATTATTGACGACTTCTATGTGAAGGACGCCAACCAGAGCCTGTGGTCGTTCAAGGTATGGGAGTGTAACAATGTGAAGGTTGACGGCGTTACGGTGTGCAACATGTATGGTTGGAGCTGTGCCTTCTTGGAGGTGAACGACCTCGATATCAACAACTTCAAGGTTATCGCCCCCTACAATGAGTACAACGATGTTGGTGTGGACAATGGTGGTATCGACCTGCTCGGCTGCCAGAGGGCCAAGTGTATCAACTCCTTCGCCTATGCCCATGACGATGGTATCCTCGTGAAGGCCCACAAGTGGAACTACGCAGCCCACGCCAAGGATAACCTCTTCGAGAATTGCATCTCGTGGACCGTTCGTGGTGGCAACTCGTTTGAGATTGGCTATGAGTTGGACAAGGGTGTGGAGAATGTTACCTTCCGCAACATCTACGCTCTCCACTCGGGTACAAGTACCAACTCCTACCGCCGTGGTGCTGTGACAATCCACAATGCAACGGCAGGTGTGGTGGAGAACATCAACTATGAGAATGTTTATATTGAGGATCCCAAAGAGTATGGTATCTACATTTCGTTGTTGAAGTCCGAGTATGGCATTGGCGATGGCGTAGAATGGGGCCCCGGTGTGATTAAGAATGTAACTTTCAAGAATGTCTACTTCTACAAAGAGCCCCCAAGAGGTCACCACATCAATGGCCTCAACAATGGCGACAGCATGGTGCAGAACCTTGTGTTCGAAAACCTCAACATTTGTGGCAAGAAGATTACCCAGCCCAACGACAGGTTCTACATCTCGTTGGCAGATGTTAAGTTCAAATAGAGAAAGCGAAGAGATAAACGATAAACCTAATTATTAGTATAATGAAGAACGGAATTATTACCCTGATGTGTGCGCTCTCGGCGTTGGTGTTCACATCGTGTGGCCCCAAGGTGGAGATTTACAAGTTCGACAAGAGCTTGGAGAGCTCCGAAATGTGGAAGGTGGAGGTGAAAAACAAAGACCTCTATGTGTTCCCAACCGCTCAACCCCACGTTGCCTCGTTTGGTTGCGAGGAGGGTGGTGTTGAGGTCGACATCGAGTACTTGGCCGCCGAGGTGGAGAGCGTGGCAGTGCGCCCCCTGGGTAAGAAATACGACTACACCGTGGAGGGTAACCACATCCGCCTGCGCCTGAAACCCTACGACAACATTTGCGTGGAGGTCAATGGCGACGAGTGGAACCCCCTGTTCCTCTTTGTGAACCCCCTTGAGGAGGGCCGCCGCCCCAACCCCAAGGCTGAGGGTGTGCACTACTACAAGGCAGGTAAGGTCTACAACGAGGACATCGTGCTCAACTCGGGCGAAACCCTCTGGATTGAGGGTGGTGCCATTGTGAATGGTAGGCTTCGCGCCGAGAATGTTGAGAATGTAACCATCGGTGGTTGTGGCTATTTGAAAAAGTTTGAGCCCGGCTTTGGTCGCCAGTATATGGAGTTTGTTGTGGATCACTGCAACAATGTGAAGGTGAGCGACCTGACTATCCTTAACCGCGATAGTTGGAGCTGCGCATTCTTTGTGTGTAAGGATGTGGAGATTGTGGGTTTGAAGATTGTGGCTCCCCGCAGTAGCAACGAGCACGGCCACGACAATGGCGGTATTGACATGTTGGGCTGCCAGGATGCAACCCTCACCCACTGCTTCGCCTATGCCCACGACGATGCCTTCATGATCAAGTCGCACAAGTGGCACTGGAGCGGAGAGGTGAAGAACGTACACTTCCGCGATTGTATCGGTTGGAACGTGAACGCCGGTAACACCTTCGAGATGGGCTATGAGATGAATAACAACGTGAGCAATGTGAGCTGGACCGACATCTACTCGATCCACTCGGGTACCCGTGGCGTGTGGCGCAGGGGTGCCGTGACCATCCACCAGAGCGCGGGCGGTACGGTGAGCAACGTGACCTACAACAACGTCCACATCGAGGATCCCAAGGAGTATGCATTCCACTTTGCCATTCTCAAAACCGCCTATGGTATTGGCGATGGCGTGGTTTGGAGCCCCGGTAAGGTTGAGAACGTAACCTTCAACAATGTCTACATCTACCACGACGCCCCCGAGGGCTCGGAGATGTGGGGCTACGATGAGGAGAACGGCTTTGAGAACATCACCTTTAACAATGTCTACTACAATGGTAAGAAGGTCACCTCGTTTGAGGAGGCCGATTTCCGTAGGGTGGAGAACATCAAGAACGTGCAATTCAAATAATCCAAGACAATAAACACATGAAACAGAAAAGTCAAATTTTTACGCTATTGCTCGCCGTATTGTTCGGTTTGAGCAGCTGTGGCCCCAAGGCCAACGTGCAAATCTATGATTTTCCGGACGAGTATGAGGCTTCGCAGATGTGGAGCGTGAAGTGTGGTGGCGAGGACGTTTTCGTTATGCCCACCGCCGAGCCCCACTTGGCTTCGTTTGGCTGCGACGGTAAGGTTCGCCTCACCGTGGAGTATCTCGCAGGCGAGGTTGAGAAGGTGGATGTTCGCCCCCAGGCTAAGGAGTACAACTACAAGGTTAAGGGCAACCGCATCATCATCGACTTGGAGCCCTACCAGAAGGCCGTAATCGAGGTGAATGGCGACTTGGTGAACCCCTTGTTCATCTTCGCAAACCCCGTGGAGAGCGCACGCCCCGACAAGAACGACGAGAATGTTATCTACCTCGAGGCAGGTAAGATTCACGAGGGCGACAGCCTTACGCTCCACTCCAACCAGCACCTCTACTTGGAGGGTGGTGCAGTGCTGAAGGGCTACCTCTTGGCAAGCGGTGCCGAGAACATCAAGATCTCGGGTCCCGGTTATGTGGACGCTCGCCACAAAGGCCTCAACAACAGGGCACTTCTCTTTGAGTACTGCAACGGCGTACACTTGGAGGACTTCATGATTATTAACAAAAACTGGTGGACCTGCGTGTTGTGCGTGTGCAACGACGTGCAGATGACCAACTACAAGAGTGTGGCTCCGCCCAGCGACAACGCCCACGGTCACGAGAATGACGGTATCGACATCCTCGGCGGTCAGAACATCACCCTCGACCACTGCTTCTCCTACTGCCACGACGACGCCTATGTGGTTAAGTCGCGCAAATGGGATTGGGGCGCAGAGGTTAAGAATGTGGAGTTCAACGACTGTATCGGTTGGAACGTAAATGCAGGCAACACCTTCGAGATTGGCTGGTGCTGTGGCGAGGACATTTCGGATATTCGCTACAACAACGTCTATGCAGTTCACTCCGGTTCGCGCGGTAGGTGGTACAACGCCGCTTTGGCTATCCACAACGCATCGAAGGGTGTGATTAGCGGTATTGTCTATAACAACGTCTACGTAGAGGATCCCCAGAGGTATGTGTTCCACGTGACCATCAGCGAGTCGCACTTCAACATCGGTACTGGTGTGAAATGGGCTCCCGGTAAGATTAGGGACATTACCTACAACAATATCTACGTGTCGAAGGATGGCCCCGATGGCTCGCAGTTCTATGGTTGGGACGACGAGTTCGACATCCAGAACATCAACTTCAACAATGTTGTCATCAATGGTAAGAAGGTAACCTCGGAGGAGGACCTCAACATCACCAAGATGAAACACGTTAAGGGAATGAGCTTCAACTAACCTCACCCGTGTTGGTTAGAAAAGGTTGAGAAATAGAAAATCACCAAATAATACAAACCAATCATTACATACAACTAAACTTATGAAAAAACTTTTGCTACAATGTGTTGTGTTGCTTGCAGCTCTGTTGAGCGCAGGTAGCATGACCGCGCAAAACGCCACCATCTCGGGTCGAGTTGTTGACTCAGAGGGTGCGCCAATTTTGGGTGCATCGGTTGTCTATGACGGTACAAACGTGGGTACGACAACCAATGTGAAAGGCGAGTACTCGATTAAGAGTATGAAGGGCAAAACGCTTGTTTTCTCCTACTTCGGTTTGAAGGACTACAGCGTTGTTGTCGGCAACCAGACTCGCCTGAACGTAACTCTTGAGGCCGACAATATCAAGATTGACGATGTTGTGGTAATCGGTTACGGTGAGGTATCGCGTAAAGACCTTACGGGTGCACTCTCGTCGGTATCGTCCGAGGAGCTTGTGAAGAGTGGTAGCAGCAACGTATTCGGCGCTTTGCAGGGCCGTGTTGCAGGTATCAACATCACATCGCAGTCGGGTGAGCCCGGTTCGGGTTTCAACATTAAGATTAGGGGTAACAACTCTATCAATGCGGGTACTACTCCTCTCTATGTAATCGACGGTAACCAGATGGACCTCTCCTCGGGTGAGGTTGCAACTTCGGGTTCGACCGGTAGCGGTACCTACGACCCTATGGCGTTCCTTAACCCCGCCGATATCGAGTCGATTGAGGTGTTGAAGGATGCTTCGGCAACCGCTATCTACGGTGCTCGTGGTGCTAACGGTGTTGTGCTTATTACCACCAAGAGTGGTTCGGGTGCCGACCGTACCATCATCAACTTTGATGCAAGCTTTGGCGTATCGAACGTGCCCAAGTACATCTATATGTTGACTCCCCAGCAGTATGTAGACTATCGTTTCGAGCGTAAGGACTACGGTTGGGATCACTATGGTGACGACCTCAACGGCGACGAGATTCCCGACGTTGCCAAGAATGCAAACCAGTATGACAGCTACGATTGGCAGAGGACTCTCTATCGTACCGCACTTACTCAGAACTACAACATTTCGGCTTCGGGTTCGGTGAACAAGAAAACCCAAGTACTCGTGAGTGCAGGCCACCTCAACCAAGAGGGTCTTATCAAAAACAACGACTTCCTTCGTTATTCGGCACGTGTTAAGATTGACCACCAGGCCAAGAAGAACCTCAAAATTGGTGCTTCGGCAACCTATGGCCGTAACATCTCGAACGGTGCTGTATCGTCGGGTGGTGGTGCTCTTGGTAACAGCGGTCTTATCCAGCTGATCTACTTGGAGCGTCCCGTAAGGCTTATGTCGCCTTCGGATGAGACCGAGTATCCCAACGGTTGGACTTCGCTGTTGAGTATGGTTGAGAAGGAGACCTATCGTAGGACTATCTACGACCGTGTAATGGGTAACATCTATATGAACTGGGCTATTACTCCCGACTTGGTAATGGCAGCTAACTTCTCGGGTAACACCTCGTTGTCGAGCCAGAGGGAGTTCTATAGCAAACACAGCCGCTGGGGCCAGACCCGTAACGGTTATGCAAAACAGACCATCGTGAACACTTGGGGTTACAACGGTTCGGTAACCTTGACCTACAAGAAGAAATGGGGCGAGCACAGTTTCGACGCTATGATTGGTGGCGAGATGAGCGAGTACTACAGCGATAGGTTCTACATCGCAGGTTATGATTTCGCCGATGAGAGTACCGGCGTGTTCGACTTCTCGAAGGCAAGCATTATGGAGATTCCTTCGGTATCGATTGGTGAGAATGCACGTCTGTCGACTTTCGGTCGTATGAACTATAACTACGCAAGTAAATACTACTTCACCTTCAATATGCGTGCTGACGGTTCGTCGAAGTTCGCTGCCGGCCACCGTGTGGGCTACTTCCCTTCGGTATCGTTGGCATGGAGGGTTTCGGAGGAGAACTTCATTAAGGACAACGCAGAGTGGTTCGACAACTTCAAGATTCGTTTGAGTGCTGGTGCAACCGGTAACGACCGTGTATCGAACTACGTTTACATGTCGCTTATGAGTACCAACTTCTACGGTCAGAACGGTAATGAGATTATGGGTATGGGTCCCAGCAGCTCGGCAAATGGTAAGCTCAAATGGGAGACCACCTATCAGTACAACGCCGGTGTTGACTTGGGCTTCTTTGGCAGCCGTGTGAACCTTACTGCTGATGTTTACTACAAAGACACCCGTGATATGCTCTATCAGGCAACCCTGTCGGCACAGTCGGGCTTCACCACACAGTGGCAGAACCTCGGTAGGGTAGAGAACAAGGGTATTGAGGTTGTTCTGAACACTCACAACATCGAGAAGAAGAACTTCTCGTGGTCGACTGCTATCGCATTTGACCTCTCGCGCAACAAAGTGTTGGACATTGGTGGTATCAAGTATACCAGTGTGAACATCGGTAACGGTATGTTGTCGACCGACCTTTCGCGTATTATGGTTGGCCAGCCCATCGGTGTTGGTTATGGCTATGTATTCGATGGCAACTACCAGCTCACCGACTTCGTGATTACCCACAAGGAGCTTGGCTTCACCCTTACCGACGAGGAGATTCTTGCAGGTGCAGTTACCTCCGGCAACATGGACTCGTATAAGTATGAGTTGAAAGAGGATGTAGTTAAGATCGCTTCGGAGGCTGCAATCAAGCCTGGTGATCGTAAGTATAAGGATTTGAGTGGCGATAATAGCGTAGACTCGGCTAACGACCGTACCATTATCAGCAACTCGAACCCCGACTTCACCATCGGTTTGACCAACAACTTCACCATTGGTAAGTTCGACATCAATATCTTCTTCGAGGGTGTATATGGCCGTGACATTATGAACGAGTTTAAGCTCCGTAGTGAGTCTGGTAAGAGTGGTGCTACCCAGTTCAGCAACCTTCGTAAGGAGGCTTGGTTGGGCCACTGGACTCCCGAGAATGGTTCGCAGACCTATGGTCGTCTGCTCAATTCGACCAACACTTGGGTATCGTCCTACTTTGTTGAGGATGGTTCGTTTGTTCGTTTCAAGACTTTGAGCGTTGGTTATACTTTGCAGAATGCGGCTTTGAAGCGTGCAGGTATCAGCTCGTTGCGCTTCAGCGTTGCCGGCGACAACCTCTACCTCTGGTCGAACTATAGCGGTATGGACCCCGACGTGAGCTCGTCGAACTCGCTCTTTACCGGTTTCGACCGTATGTCCTATCCTAATGCTCGTACTGTGACATTTGGTATTAATGCTACATTCTAACCCTCTAACTGTTATTGAAAGACTATGAAACTTAATAAGATTTTACTTTCGATTTTGGGTTTGTCGATGGTGTTGGTGTCGTGTGAGAACGCCGAGTTCCTCGAGAGGAAACCCTATTCGCAGACCTCGCCCGATAACTTCTATGCGAGTGCATCGTCGATGAAGATGGGTCTTGTGGGCTGCTATGAGATTATCACCGCCCACAACATTCCCGGTGCTTCCTACATCCAGAGGGGTACCTATGCACAGGGTCTGTTGTTCTTCATGAATGCTCCTTCGGACACCTACGTATGTTCGTCGATGTCGAACGACTCCGGTATTGATGCGCTGTTGGCCACCTACCACGAGGGTACCAAACCCGTGCGTGATTTGTGGAAGACCATGTATGTTGGTATCAACCGCTGTAACACCCTTCTCCACTACCTCCCCGGTGTGGACATGGACGAGGCTGGTAAATTGCAGTATGAGGCCGAGGCAAGGTTCCTCCGTGCATTCTACTACTACCACTTGGCTTGGAACTTTGGTGGCGTGCCTGTGGTTGTCGATTACGACTCTGATGGTTCCGAGCCCCGTTCGAACCTGGAGAAGGTCTATGAGCTGATTCTTTCGGACTTTGAGTATGCTTACCAGAACCTCAACTCTGTAGGTTTGTTGGGCACATCTTCGGCCAACAAATACACTGCAGCTGCATACTTGGGCCGTATGTGCAACTACCTGGCAGCTTGCAAGCGTAACGGCACCGGTGCCTCTTTGGTTAAAGAGCAGCCTCTGAACGACTTTGCTTGGGTTGACGAGGCAGCTATGAGCAAGAGGGCTTATGAGGTACTGAAAGATATCATTGATAACTCTCAGTATATACTTCTTGATGACTACACCAACATCTTCCGTGAGGGTATGCAGGACATCTACAAGGAGTGCCTTCTGACTGCCGAGTTGGCAATGTCGGCTGTGTCGGGCTACTGGCCTAACAGTTTCTATTTGCCCGCACCTCCTAATGGTGGTACCGATAGCCCCACCTGCTATGGTGGCTACCACAATGGTACTCCCAACTTGTTCTACATGTACGACAAGGCTGACCCCCGTCGTGACCACAACCTCACCTCGCGTTATAGCAGTGGTAAGGTAGCCAAGAAGGTTGGTGGCCACACCTACTGGGATCCCTATGTTGACAAGTCCGAGGCTAATACCGAGATCCGTGTGAACATCTGGGAGCTTGACGCAGAGGGTAACCCCATTCCCGATCCTGCCGACCCCACCAAGAACAAGACTATCTCGGTGTTGAGGCCCTTCTACGATTCCGACACCCAGACCTACTATCCCACCTCGGGTCTGTCGTGCTGTATTGGTAAGGTTCGCCTTATGACCACCGAAGAGACTCCTCACACCGCTTCGCAGCACTCCTTCTGCTACCCGCTGATGCGTTTGGCAGATGTTTATCTGATGTATGCCGAGGCTATCTACTTCCACCTCAAAGACGAGGCACAGGCTCGCAAGCAGTTGGATATCGTTTTGGAGCGTGCTTGTAAGATTGCCGAGAACCCCACCGAGGCGTTCAACACCTTGAAACAGGCTTATTACAGGGCCGACTTCATCGAGGAGTTGTTGGAGAGCCGCGAGAGGGAGCTCGTTATGGAGTTCTCGCGTAAGTGGGACCTCATTCGCTACAACATCATCGACGAGAAGATTGAGAATATGATGAGCACCTACATCACTTGTATGGAGGGTAAGCTGCCTGCACAGTACCTCACCAACAACAAGGTCGAGAAGGACTACTTGAACATTCCTTCGACAAGTCCTATCCACCAGGGTGGTGTTATTTTGCAGGAGAACTGGGCTCCCTACAAGATCTGGTTGCCTCTTTCGGAGGAGCAGATTGGTGTAAACAAGAATCTTACCCAGAATGCCGGTTGGTCTGCAAAGGCCGACGCGCCTACCGACACCCCTGCTGCTAACTAATAGCAGGGGTGCCGCAAGGCACTTTTATGAAGGGAAACAATATCAACAACCCATTATAAATTAACCTTTTAACTAACAAACAAACAAAAACAATTATGAAAAAAGTTTTATTTGCAATGCTCGTTGCTTTAACAGCAATGGCTTGTCAGCCCGCAGAACCTGAGTTCGTAATTCCCGAGCCAGACAAGGGTGCGACCTACCTTCTTGAGGGTGTGATTGCAACCGAGGGCTTCGAGTGGAGCGAGAGCGCAATCATCGGTTTGTACTCGATGAACACCGCTGTCAAGGCTGCCAACTTGGAGTGTAAGATTGAGGGTTATGTAGCTCCCGTTGTTCCCGGTGAGGGCGAGGAGGAGGTAACTCCCGAGGGTGGCGAGGCAACTCCCGCAGCTTATGCTGCTGAGGTTCCTGCCAACGCAAAACGCTTCATCACTCCCGCTATGGACTTGGTGAAGGGCGAGAACAAATTCATGGTTTACTACCCCTACGACGCAGCTTTGACCTACGTTATGGGTCGTATCTATGGTTTGAACGTTTCGGCTTCGCAGGTACAGACTGTTCCCAACGTAGCAGCAGAGTGCTTCTCGCTGGGTACTGCAGTTGGTACTCCCAAGGTTGACGAGACCTTCAAGTTCACCATGAACCCCGTGACTGCTCTTGCACAGGTGAAGGTTACTTCGACCGAGTTTGCTAACTACGGCGTGAAGAAGGTTACCATTTGGAACAACGACGAGGTTGCCATCAGTGGTGGTTTCAACGTTGACGTGAACAACATGACCTTCGAGAACCTGCCCAACGCAACTCCTCACAAAGCTGCCGTTACCGTTACCAACCCCGCTTTGCTGAGCGCAACCAAGACCCAGAACATCTACGTTAACGTTCTGCCCAGCGACCTTACCGGTAAGGAGATGTGGATGCTCGTTGAGTTGGAGGGTCCCCAGGGTGTTGTGACTCTGCCTATCAAGAAAGAGGGTGTTAAGTTTGAGGCTGGTAAGACCACTCTCATCGACCTTTCGAACTTGAGCATGAATGACAACGCTGCCGGTAAGTGGTATGTTCCCACCGAGAGCCGTCTGTTGGCAGGTCTTGGCTACGCTTATGGCGAGGCTAACACCTACCTCATCCAGTGCCAGAACGGTTCGACCTACCCCAATGGTAAGTATGCAGTTAACGCTGACATTCCCAACAAGGTAACCATCGACATCCGTCCTCGTGGTAACTACGAGAAGGTTGTAGATCCTAAGGGTGCTACTTTCGAGTGGTTCCGCTATGGTGCACAGACCATCAACGGTCAGGGTACCGGTACCGTTTGGGGCCAGGCTACCAGCCGTGCTGCAAAAGTTGCTACCCCCACCGCAGAGGGTGCATTCACTGTTGAGTACGACGGTAACTACACCGTAACCGTAACCAACAACAGCGCATACGCTGGTGCTCCTATCCTCCTTATG
>JAFYRC010000321.1 GCA_017547065.1 Tidjanibacter sp. | reverse complement strand
GTGCTGGGTGTTCATACGGTTGTGGCAGATGAAAAACTGCGAACCACCGGTGTTCTTACCCCTGTGGGCCATCGAAAGCACACCCCTATCGTGGTACTGACGCTCGGCGTGGGTCTCGCAAGGAATCGAGTAGCCGGGACCACCCGCACCATTGCCGATGGGGCAACCACCTTGAATCACAAAGTCGGGAATTACACGGTGGAAAGTGAGGCCGTCGTAGAAGCGCTCGGTGGCAAGTTTCTCAAAGTTTGCTACGGTGATGGGGGTCTCTTTCTCGTAGAGTTCCACCTTCATATCACCCTTTTCGGTGGAAATTAGTGCATATTTCATAGTCTGTGTATATTTTGGATGCACAAATATACAACTTTTCGTTTCTTTTTGTACCTTTGACACAAGACTATTCACACAATTCGAGAGATCAGATCTATGTTGACCACAGAGTGTCGCGGGGCCATTAAGGCCCTCATACAGCAGGAAGTTGTGCCCGCAATGGGATGTACCGAACCTATTGCCGTGTCGTTGTGTACGGCACGAGCCACCGAAACACTCGGAGCCCTACCCGAAAAAATCACCGTACTGCTCAGCCCCAATGTGCTCAAAAACGCCATGGGTGTGGGAATCCCCGGCACGGATATGATTGGCCTGCCCATTGCTATTGCGCTGGGTGCTGTGGTTGGTAAGAGTGCCTATGGCTTGGAAGTGTTGCGCGACGTGTGTCCCCAGGCTGTGGCGCAAGGTCAGCAGATGATTGACAATGGTGCCATAAGCGTTGGGCTCAAAGAGGGCGGTTGCGACATGCTCCACATTGAGGTCATCGCCGAGGGCGAGGGAGGTAGGGCTGTGGCCGTAATCTCGGGTGCCCACACCAACTTTGTCTACATCGAGCGCAATGGCGAGGTCCTCATTGACCAGCGCACACCCGCCGTGGGAGCTGTGGAATCGAAAACTCTTCCGCTCAACCTGCGCACCGTGTGGGACTACGCCATGGAGTCGCCCATCGAGGAGTTGGAGTTTATTCTCGAAGCCCGCAGGCTTAACAAGGCGGCCGCCGACGAGTCCTTGAAAGGCGAGTGGGGCCACTGCCTGGGCCGCATGCTCCAAGAGAGCCCCAAGAGCAGGAACATTATGGGCGACACTACCCTCTCGCACATGATTTCCTACACCTCGGCTGCGTGCGACGCCCGTATGGGAGGTGCAAAGATACCCGTGATGAGTAACTCCGGAAGTGGTAATCAGGGCATTGTGTCAACCCTTCCCGTGGTGGTCTACGCCGAGGATATGGGATGCAGCGAGGAGCAACTCGTGCGCGCACTCATCCTCTCCCACCTCACCGTGATTTACATCAAGCAGAGCCTCGGAAGACTGTCGGCCTTGTGTGGCTGCGTGGTGGCCTCAACGGGCTCGAGCTGTGGCGTAACCTACTTGATGGGTGGCGGTTATGAGGAGGTGGCAATGGCTGTAAAAAATATGGTTGCCACACTCACCGGCATGATTTGTGATGGTGCTAAACCAAGCTGTGCGCTGAAACTTTCGAGCGCCGTATCGACGGCTGTGATGGCAGCCACAATGGCCATGGAGCACCACTGCGTGTCGGCCTACGAGGGTATTGTGGACGACGACGTGGATCAGTCGATTCTCAACCTCACAAGCATCGGCTCGCGAGGTATGCTCGAAACCGACAAGTTGATCCTTAACATCATGACCCACAAGGGAAATTAAGCAATTAGCAATCAACCAATTGCTAATTAGTAGAGAGTAATTAGTAAATATTTTTCTCGGGCACAGAGTGTCCGCCCCGTTTGACGTTAGACATTTGACGTTGGACTACAAAGAAGAATGGAAAAAACGCCACAAGAGATAAATGCCGGCATTAGGGCCGGCGAGGAGTGGGCCTATCGTATGCTCTACGATGCCCACTATGAAATCTTGTGTCGAATTGCCTACGACTACGTCAAAGACACCTACCTGGCCGAAACAATCGTCGGCGACACCATTTTCCACATCTGGGAACGACGCGAAAACCTCGACATTCAGGGGCCCGTAAGGCGTTACCTTGTAAGGGCCGTACGCAACCGATGTTTGGACGTTTTAGCCTCGCAATATGTGCGCCGCACCATATCCGAAGAGGATATCAAAGAGATTGGTGGCGACACAATGGAAGTGCTTGATAGCGTGGAAGATATCAGCCCACTTGGCATCCTGCTCGAAAGGGAGTTGGAGGACAAGGTTGTGGAGGCAGTGGAGCAGCTACCCAAGGAGTGTCGCGTGGTGTTCGAAAAGAGCCGCTTCGAGGGACTCTCCTACCAAGAAATTGCCGACTCTCTGGGCATTTCTGTCAACACCGTAAAGTATCACATCAAAGGGGCTATCGCCCGCATATACAACCACTTGGAGCGCTACCTTCTGTTGGTGGCTGTGGGTTGTATGATTTTTTAGAAAAAAATCTTGCTTTTTCACTACCCTCCGAAGGAGGAATTTCGTCTAATAAATATAAAGAACCGAGTTTTCTAAACTATGAACCTTCTAAATGACCAAATTGGAGGCCTCGTGGAGGCTTACCTGACCGATACCATCACTCCGGCAGAGATGGCCACACTCAACAACTGGGTGGCTGCGTGTGATGAGAATGCTCAACTCTTTGAGCGTATCAGGGAGGTGTGGTTCTCGATGTCGGCCGCCAATCGTAATTTGGTCTTCGACTCCCGAAAAGGTTATCAGAAATTCATAAAAAGGGTACGCCGTGCACAGCGCAATAGTTTGCGTAGCAAGGTCGTTCCCTTTGTTCGTTATGCCGCTGGCATTGCCGCCGTTGTAGCTCTCATCGTGGTGAGCTATATGGGTGGTCGCCACGACGTGCAAATGCGTTTTGAGGAGATTGTAACCGAAGCCCCCATGGGTGCAACCACACAGGTGGTGTTGCCAGACGGCTCGCAGGTGACCCTCAACGCAGGTTCGCACATCGTCTACTCGCAGGGCTTTGGCGTGAGTGACCGAAACATCACCCTCTGTGGCGAAGGCTACTTCGATGTGGCCCGCAAGGAGGATATGCCCTTTGTGGTTGAGAGTGGCCACATGAAGGTGGAGGTGCTGGGCACCAAGTTCAACATGTGTGACTACGCCGACGACCAGGAGGCCTCCGTAGCTCTGGTGGAGGGTCGAGTGGATGTCACAAACCTCTATGACAACATTCACGTTGAGATAACTCCCGACACCCGTGCCGTCATCAACAACAACGACCACTCGATGTCGGTGACCAAAACCCTCGCCAACGAAAATACGCTCTGGCGCGAGGGTGTGCTCTACTTCGACGAGGAGCCCCTGGCCGACATTGCTCGCGAGTTGGAGAGGAGCTATGGTGTGGACATTACCATCGAATCCCCCGCGTTGGGCGGCTACAAGTTCTATGGTAAGCTCCCCACCCGTCAGCTCTCCATTTCGGAGGTGTTGGAAATCCTTGCCTCGGCCGGCGAGGTGGAATACTCAATCGAGGGACAGCACATTTCGCTCCACTAGGAGGATGATATTAGAACACCACAAAACCTAAAAAAACAACCATAAGACAGAAACGACCTAACAACCTAATAATGACCAAAAAGAACAAGTTGAAAAGATAGAAAACCGCTTTACATAGAGTTGGGATAAAATAAGAGCCGAAAGATCTCGCACATCCTTCGGCTCACAGAAAAAAAAATCTCAACTCTATGCCCTTTTGTTTCAATGCTGCATAACAGCAAAGATCTCCGCAAAGATAGGAAAAATTGCTTATTACTCCTAATTGCAGAGGTCTAAGGTGCAATTTATTAAGCAATTTCTACATTCCTGAAAATACAAACAAAACCTAATAGCTATGAAAAGGAACTTTATGCTGCTCCTTTGGGCTACCCTTTTACTCGTTGGTGAGGGTATGGCCCAAAACAAATCCCTTTCACTCACCCTCGACGGCGTGAGCGTAAAGAGCGCAATGGAAGCACTCTCCGAGCAGAGTGGCTACACCTTCTTCTACAAGGTGGGCGAGGTGGACACCTCCAAAAATGTGAACATCAGCGCAACCCGCATTGAGGATGCTATCGCGCAAATCCTCGCAGGCCAGACTGACATCGTCTATGAAATTCAGGGTAAAACCATCGTTGTGTCGAAGAAGGCTGCGCCCGCTCCCAAGGCTACAAAAGCAAAGACTGTGAGCGAGGTGGAGGGTGTTGTGTATGACGCACAGAACGTTCCTCTGGTGGGTGTGGTTGTCATGACCGCCGACGGTACCCACGCCGTAACCACCGACATCAAAGGTCACTTCTCAATCCCCGCAAAGGAGGACACCGTATTGGAGTTCTCGTGCTTGGGCTACACAACTCGCACCGAGAAGGTTGGCACACGCACCAATATGCGCGTTGTGTTGGCCGACGACGTTCAGCAGATGGAGGCCGTTGTGGTTGTGGGTTATGGCACCCAGAAGAAGGTTAACCTTACCGGTTCGGTTTCGATGGTTAGCAGCGAGGACCTGGACGCAAGACCCATTTCGAACGTTGCCAACGGCTTGCAGGGTGTGCTCCCCGGTGTTACCGTAACAAGCGCCTCGGCACAGCCCGGTCAGTCGAACACCACCATCAGGGTGAGGGGTATCGGTACCCTCGGTAACTCCAACCCTCTGATTCTGATTGACGGTGTGGAGGGCGACATCTCGGTCCTCAACCCCGAGGATATCGAGAGTGTGTCGGTGTTGAAAGATGCAGCTTCGGCTTCGATCTATGGTGCGAGGGGTGCTAACGGCGTATTGTTGGTTACCACCAAGAAGCTTGCAAGTGGCGAAAAAGTTCGTCCCTCCGTTACGTTCAACTCCTACATCGGTTTGCAGACCCCCACTCGTCTGCCCGAGATGTGTGACGCCATCGAGTTTATGACCCTCGATAACGAGGCAAGGAGCAACATCGGCAACGCTATTGCGTGGCTCCCCGAGGCTTTCGAAAAGGTGCAGAATGGTACCGACCCCAACAACTTTGCCAATACCGACTGGCTCGGTGCAGTGTTGAAACCCAGCGCAATGCAGCAGAACTACGGTTTGAGCGTCAATGGTAACATGGGCGACAGCGGCTACATGCTCTCCTATCGCTACTTTGACCAGGAGGGTCTGACCATTGGTGATTCGACCGGTGAGCAGAGGCACAACCTCCGCTACAAAATGGATACCAAGTTGCTCGACAAACTTACCCTTGCGTCCAACGTGGGCTACACCAGCCGTAACATCGTAGCTCCCATCAGCTCGTTGGCAAGTGGTGGTGGTGCAATCTACACAGCAATGCGTATTGCTCCCAATGCACCTATTTACTATACCGACGGTACTTGGGCCTATGGCGGTGGTAACACCAACCCCGTGGCTACCCTCACCGATGGCGGCCGTAGCAAAACCTCGGCAGAGGAGGTATCGATTATGGAGGTGTTGCGCTACGACATCACCAAGGGTTGGAACGTGAGCGCAACCTACAACCTCACATCCACCAACTCCCTGCGTGATATTCTCAAAAAGACCATCCGCTTTGTGAACCCCGAAACCGGTGTAACCGTTGAGACCAACTCGCCTAACCAGGTGAAAAACATCGACGTAAGGGCTCAGCAGCAGACCTTCATCATGCAGAGCAACTTCGACTTCTCGCTCGGCAACCACAACATCAGCGGTGTTGTTGGTATGTCGCAAGAGTGGTATGTATATCGCTCCTTCGAGGCTTCGCGTGACAACCTCGTAACCGAGTACAACCCCACCCTCAACCTCGGTAGCGCACAGAGCATGAGTAATGACGCTTCGGCCAAGCAGTGGGCAATCCGCTCGGGCTTCGGTCGTTTGAGCTACAACTACGATGAGCGTTACCTCGTGGAGATGAACGTACGTTATGACCTCTCCTCACGTTTCCACCGCGACAACCGTGCGGGCTTGTTCCCCTCGTTCTCGGCAGGTTGGAGGGTTAGCCAGGAGGAGTTTATGGCCGGCACTCAGGATTGGCTCGACAACCTCAAACTGAGGGCTTCGTGGGGTAAGCTGGGTAACCAGTATGTAGGTTCGTCCAACACTCCCTATCTGTCGAACCTGACCGCCTACTCGAGCGACCTTTCGCTCATCGGTACAAGCGCTACCACCGGTTACACCCAAGACACCCTCTCCAACCCCGTGTTGACTTGGGAGACTATCACCATGACCGACTTTGGTTTCGACCTGGCAATGTTCAAAAACCGCTTGTCGTTGTCGTTTGACTGGTTTACCAAAGACACCGACGGTATTCTGCTCCAACTCAACTACCCCGCACAGATTGGTGCTACTCCTTCGGAGCAGAACGCAGGTAGGATGAACAACACCGGTTGGGAGATTGACCTCGGTTGGCACGACAAAGTGGGCGAACTCCGCTACGGCTTCAACTTCAACCTCTCGGACGTAAAGAACCAGATTACTGACCTCGCAGGCAACGCCCCCGATTTGAGTGGCGACCAGGTGAGGGTTGAGGGTCAGCCCATCGACGCATTCTATGGCTACAAGGCTATTGGTCTGATGACTCCCGAGGATTTCAAGATCTATGACGAGAAGACCGGCAAGGCAAGCTTGCCCAAGGTTCCCATAGTGCTCGGTAACGACTACCAGCCCGGTGATATTAAGTATGAGGATATCAGTGGTCCCAACGGCAAACCCGACGGTCGTATCACCCCCGAGTATGACAAAACCATCATCGGTAGCAACATTCCTCGCTACACCTACAGCTTCCGTGGCGACCTGGCATGGAGGGGCTTCGATTTCAGCTTCAACATTCAGGGTGTTGGCAAGTGCGACGGCTATCTGACCGGTACTGCACGCCACGCACTGATGGATATGGCTGCCTACCCCCAGAAGGTCCACCTCGACCGCTACACCCCCACAAACCAGGATGCTACCTATCCTCGTTTGACCTACAACACCTCGTTCAACCAGAAGACCTTCTCGACCTACTGGTTGGAGGATGCATCCTACCTCCGTTTGAAG
>JAFYRC010000320.1 GCA_017547065.1 Tidjanibacter sp. | reverse complement strand
GGGCTCGAGGTCCTCCATCTGCATCAACTCAACTTTCTGAATCTCGTGCGAGGTACGGAAACCATCGAAGAAGTGCAAGAAGGGAATCCTCGAAGTGAGCGACACAATGTGAGCAACACCTGCGAGGTCCATAACCTCCTGTACCGAGCTGGTAGCGAGCATAGCGAAACCAGTCTGGCGAGCTGCCATAACATCCTGGTGGTCGCCAAAGATGGAGAGCGACTGTGCTGCAAGTGCGCGAGCCGAAACGTGGAATACGCCGGGGAGCAACTCACCTGCAATCTTGTACATGTTAGGAATCATCAGCAAAAGGCCCTGCGATGCGGTGAAGGTCGAGGTGAGAGCACCTGCCTGCAACGAACCGTGAACTGCACCGGCGGCACCAGCCTCCGACTGCATCTCAACAACCTTTACGGTCTGGCCAAAGATGTTCTTCTGACCATTTGCTGCCCACTCATCAACATACTCTGCCATAGTGGACGAAGGGGTGATGGGGTAGATAGCTGCCACCTCGCTGAACATGTAGGCGATGTGTGCTGCTGCATAGTTACCATCACAAGTGATAAATTTCTTCTGTGCCATAAATTTTAGTTTATGAATTGTGTTTATATGTGTTTTATCCTTGTTTTTCAACTTACATTCGCCCCTCCCGAAGGGGGCACAAAGTGCGGTCAAAAAGGCCCATTGACCAAGCCACACTCTTTTCAACTTGCAAATATAGTGATTGTACTCCAAAAAAACACTACCTTTGGGCGATTTTTTCAACCCGAATTGCATCATTGAGAGTGTTATTTGTCTAACATTATCAGGGTGTTACAAAAATAACAATCTCACAAGAGGCGGTTTGGGGCTGATTATAAACGGCTTACTTTCGCTCAGCACCGTGTGCGTACACGAAAAACACCCTGCAAAGCAGCCGTCAACAAGGAAAACGAATTTAAACATTTTTTCACATTGCACCATTTGCAACGATGATTGAATTCAAACAACACACCCTCGCCAACGGATTGCGAGTGCTGGCCAACCACGACGATTGTTCGGGTATGGCTGCCGTGAATATTCTCTATGCCGTGGGCTCGGCCGACGAGTCGCCCACACGCACGGGTTTTGCCCACCTCTCCGAACACCTGATGTTTCGAGGCACCGAGGCCGTACCCAGCTACGACACCCCCGTGCAGGAGGTGTGTGGCGAGAACAACGCCTTCACCTCGGCCGACTACACCGACTTCTACGTCACCATGCCCAAGGAGAACTTCGAGACGGACTTGTGGTTGGAGGCCGATCGCATGAGGGGTCTTAACATCGACGCCGACACCCTCGAGGTGGAGAAGAGTGTGGTGATTGAGGAGTTCCGCCAGCGCTACCTCAACCGCCCCTATGGCGAGCAGTGGCACACCCTGCGCGACATGGTCTACACCACGAGTCCCTACCGTTGGCCCGTCATCGGCCTCACTCCCGACCACATCCGCGAGGCTTCGTTAGAGGAGGTCAAATCGTTCTACGACCGCTTCTACGTACCATCCGGAGCTATTCTGAGTGTGTCGGCCAACATCGAGCCCGAGCGAGTGTTTGAGGCTGCCGAGAGATATTTTGGCCACCTTCCCGCACTCCCCACTCCCGTGCGTGGCAACGTAGAACAGAGCCCTCTGGCAGCACCCGTGAGAAAGGTAATCGAAAGCGCTGTGCCCGCCGACCAAATCACCATCGGCTTCCTTATGGAGGGTCGTAAGGAGAGGGGATATTACCTCTGCGACCTGCTCACAGACCTCCTTGCAGGCGGTGAATCGGCACGTCTGTTCCAGCACCTGGTTAAGCAAAAGCAGATTTTCTCCGCCACCAACGCCTACATCACTGGAGAGGTAGGCAACGGAATGTTGATCCTTACGGGCCAGCTCTGCTCGGGTGTAACCATCGAGCAGGCCGAGGAGGCTCTCTATGAGGAGTTGCGCTTGTTGGCCGAGGAGCCCATTGGCGATTATGAACTCCAAAAAGTAAAAAACAAGTTTGAGGCCAACATCACCTTTGGTGAGTTGAACGTGATGAACAAGGCGATGAACCTCGGCTACTATGCAATGTTGGGCGACATGGCCCTCCTCAACGGCGAGGTTGAAATCTATCGCTCCATCTCCGCCGAGGAGATTGCATCCTACGTACGCACCAAACTCACTCCCGAGCGCAGTGCCACCCTCATCTACCGCAAAACAAAATAGACACCCTCTTCAAAGCGACAACAATGCAACGTCCACCAATAAACCTCACACCCGAATTGCGAGTGCCCCACACCACCCTGCACACCTGTGCCAACGGCACCCGCCTCTACACAATGCACAACTCCAAGCAGGGAGTCATCAGGGTGAGTTTCATATTCCGAGCCGGCACCTCGTGGCAGAGCGTACCATTTAGTGCGTCGGCCACCATCAACACCCTCTCCGAGGGTACGGAGCGTTTTTCGGCTCTCGAAATCGCCGAGCGACTGGACTTTGTTGGCTCCTATTTCGATGCCAACATCGACCGCGACTGGGCCGTGTTGACCTACTGCTCGCTCTCCAAGTTTGCAACCGAGACCTTCGAGATTGCCGAGCAGGTGGTGCTCCACCCCACCTTCCCCGAAAAGGAGATTGAGGTCTACTGCGCCAAGCGCAAGGAGCAGCTTATCGTCCAGCGCAGCAAGCCCGACCACCTCTCCCGCGAGCTTTTTGGCAAGAGTCTCTTCGGCGCAGAACACCCCTATGGTATCACCTCGCCTGCCGAGGCCTACGACTCGCTTTGTAGAGGTGATGTAGAGGAATTCTACCGCACCCACTACACCGCCGAGAATTGTTTTGCAGTGCTCTGTGGCGACATCACCGACGAACACATTGCCCGCACGATGGCCATCTTGGAGCAGCTGCCCCACGGTACCACATTGGAGCGCACCATACCCGCACCGGCACCCCAGCATTTTGCCACCCTCAACGTGGAGGGAGCCGTACAGTCGTGCCTGAAAATCGGCACCCCGCTATTCCCTCGCACCCACCCCGATTTCATCCCCATGCAGATGGTAGCAACCGCCATGGGTGGCTACTTCGGATCGAGGCTGATGCAAAACCTTCGTGAGAGGCACGGCTACACCTATGGCGCCTACTCGGCAATGATAAATCTCGACCAGAGCGGCTACTTTGTGATGAGTGCCGATGTGGCCTCCGACTACACCGAGGCAGCCATCGAGGAGATGATACACGAAGTGGAGCGATTCTGCTCCAAGCCCATGGATGAAAGGGAATTGCAGATGGTCAAAAACATCATCTTTGGCGACGTGATGCGCATCTTCGACGGCCCCTTCGGCGTGGCAGATGTAACCATCGAGAACATCCAAAACGGCACCGATAACGGCTACACCGAAAGGCTCCTTCACCAAGTGGCCACAGCCCAAGCCTCCCACCTGCAAGAAGTAGCCTCCAAGTGGCTCATTCCCAGCAACCTCACCACAACCATCGTTGGATAGAAAAAATGGGGCGTTTGGAGGAGTTTATACCGCTTATTAAAAATATATTTATATCTTTGTGCCCAAATAGAAATTTAAACCCCAAATAACAACTATGAAAAAATCTCTGTTGGCAATTGTTCTTGCGCTGTTTGCGTTTAGCTCGTGTACTTCAAAACTCGAAGTTCCCGACATCAACAAGGACAATATGTACTACGGACTTAACATGAACTCCGCAATGCTTACCCACAAGGGTTTGGCACAGCGAGGCGATAGCGAGAGTACCTACATCCTCCGCTTGGCAACCATTGACACCAATGCCGCAGGCGAGGCTGCAACCACCCGTATTCTCTCGTTGGAGTTGCAGTTCAACCTTGTGGATGGCAAGATTCCTGCAGGCGAGTATAGTTTCGGTAACTTGGAGCTCACCGAGGGTGCCTACAGCAACATCCTCTCCGGCTCGACCTACGTAAACATGGAGAGTGGCGACTACAACACCTACGCCATGTGGCTCATCAACAAGGGCAAGATCAACATCCAGCACGGCAAGGGTAACACCTACATCATGGACGTTGACTTCGAGGCTAAGAAACTCAACAAGGAGGCCGGTGTGGCTGTGGGTAAAACAAAACCCATCATCTGCCGCTACGAGGGTGAGGTTGACTTCTGTGGTTTGAGCGATGATTTCATCTACACCACCTACCAGCCCTACTATGCCTACGCAATCTACTACCCCTTGAAGGGCAACCAGACCTACTGGGATATCTACATCATGGACGAGAACTATTTCAGGGTGTTCCTCAACCAACAGGCAACCGGTAGGACTGACACTTACAGCGCCTACTTTGCAGAGTATCAGCTCATCTGCGACGAGAATGGTATGATTCTGCCCAATGGTCAGTTCGACATCGACACCTATGGTACTCTCACCTCCAAGACTCTGATGGGTGCTGCTGTGATGAAGATTGACATCACCGAGTCGCTCATCACCAACGAGAAAGGCGAAAACATCGCCTACATCACCCAGGAGCCCACCTCCTACGTAGATATGATGACCGACGGTTTCATCAAAATCACCTCGAAGGGTAACAACCTCTACGACATCACCACCGAAACCTATGGCGTTCAGGGCGGCTACAAGAGCAAACTCACCAACAACCAGGTGCAGATTGTTCCCGGCTACACCGGTGCTGACCGTAAGGATGTAAACTTCAAGTTCGACGAGTGTATGATCCTCTACATGGGTCGCTACCTCTACGACAACGGCACATTGAGCGTTCCCTACTGGTATGTATACCTCTACGACAAGAGTCGCAACGAGTTTGTTCAGCTTGGTGTGAATGTGGATGTCAACAGCAACTTCCAGAGCGGTATCCCCAGCGGTAAGTATATCGTAAACGAGTCGGGTAGCGCACTCACCGTTGACCAGGGCTTCGAGGATCAGAACCGTACCATCTATGGTTCGTGCGTTCACGATGGCAAGTCGGAGTACTTCGACCTGATCACTTCGGGTGTATTGGAAGTTACCAACAATGGCGACGGAACCTACAAGTTTGCACTCGATATGAAGGGTAACAACGACAACTTCATCAAGGGTACCTTCAACGGCAAACCTGCCATCCAGGACAACACCAACTCCGATGTTAGTGGTTCGGTTGGCACCAACCAGGGCGAGGCAAAACAGATGACCAACAAGGCCTTCAACCGTATCGTCTTCACCAACACCACAAACACCAGCAACCGTGAGTTGATTGGCAACACCAAGGGTTTCTTTGGCAACTACGCTTCGTTCATGAAATAGAATTCGGAGCGACCAAATAAGAAAAGCGAGCGTATTTGCGCTCGCTTTTTTGTTATCTGCGGATTGCTGATAGCTCCGCCAGCTACTTCTCCGTATCGCTAAATTCCATAAGGTAGGCCTTGATGAAGGCGTCGATGTCGCCGTCCATCACCGCATCCACAGCCGAAGTCTGGTGGCCCGTACGGTGATCCTTCACTCGGCGGTCGTCAAAAACGTAGGAGCGAATCTGTGAGCCCCACTCGATGCGTTTTTTACTCTTCTCCAACTCATTCTGCACTGCCATACGTTTGTCGAGCTCTCGCTGGTAGAGCTTCGAGCGCAGAATACGAAGGGCATTGTTGCGGTTGTCGAGCTGCGAGCGGGTCTCGGTGTTCTCAATGAGGAACTCCACCACCTCGCCCGTATCGGGGTCCTTACCGTGGTAGCGCAGACGCACACCCGTCTCCACCTTGTTGACGTTCTGACCACCCGCGCCACTACTGCGGTAGGTATCCCACTCGTAGTCGGCAGGGTTGATATTAATCTCGATGGTGTCGTCCACCTGTGGCGACACAAACACCGATGCAAAGGTTGTCTGGCGCTTGTTGTTGGCATTGAAGGGCGAAAGGCGCACCATACGGTGCACTCCGCTCTCGCTCTTGAGGTAACCATAGGCATAGTCGCCCTCGAACAACAAGGTTGCCGACTTCACACCCACCTCCTCGCCGGGTTGCAGGTCCGCAACCCTCACCTTGAAGCCGTTGCGCTCACCCCAGCGGGTGTACATTCTCATCAGCATCGAGGCCCAGTCGAGGCTCTCCGTACCACCGGCACCACTATTGATGTCGACCACTGCGCCGAGCTTATCCTCCTCGCCACGCAACATATTCTTCATCTCGAGGGCTTCAGTAGCCTCTAATGTGCGGGCATAGAGTTCGTCGAGCTCCTGCTCGGTTGCTCCACCCTCGCGCACAAATTCGGCCGTAACCTCAAGGTCGTCCACCAAGCCCGACAGTTCCACGTAGGCGTCAATCCACGCCTTAATGGAGGCCACCTTTTTGAGTTGCTTTTCAGCCTCCTCGGGGCGGTCCCAAAAGTCGGGGGCGGTGGTTTTGAGTTGCTCCTCCTCGAAGGCAATACGCTTGTCTTCGATGGCCAGGTAGCGACACAAAGCATCGCGCCTCTGCACAAGGTCTTTTATTTGTTCTGCTGTTGTCATCTTCTCTCTACTAACGAGTTCCTAACCCGCCACACTACATTCAATGCCCAGCGCACGCACCCTCTCTGCAATGGCTTGCAGTTCCTCTACGGGCACCTTATACAAGTTGGGCGCAGGGGTGTCGCGGTCGACGGTGTAGACCATCACACTGCGGGGTGCAATCTCCGCCACAAGTGCCAGCCACGCCTCAACATCCTCGGGGGTTGCGTTATCAACCACCTGACCCTCAAACTCACCGCGCAAGAACATCGTCTGCACAATACACTCGCCCTCGAAGCGTTTCATCTGCTCCACCACATCGGCCACCGAGTAGTGACCCATGGGTTTATCAATCAGCTGCACCGTCTTATCAAAGGCCGAGTCGAGCTTCAAGATTGGGTTATCAACCATCCTCAACGCCCTCTGCACACTCTCCCTATGGAGCATTGTGGCATTGGTGAGCACCGACACCTTCGCCTTGGGGCAAAGCCTATCGCGCAGAGCCACAACCCTCTCCACAATCTCCTCGAAGTGGGGGTGCATTGTGGGCTCGCCGTTGCCGGCAAAGGTCAACACATCGGGAGGGGTGCCATCAGCCACCATCTCCGAAAGTTTCTCCTCCAACATCCTCAACACGGCCTCCTTATCGTTAAACCTCGGGGCCTTACCGCCCAGCGTCCAGCCACACTCACAGTAGATGCAGTTGAACGAGCAGAGCTTACAATCCGTGGGCAACAGATTGATACCCAACGAGAGTCCCAGCCTACGGGAGTGGATGGGGCCGAAGATCATATTGTCGTAGAGGATTGTCATGTCGGACAGTGTGTTTATCGTGGGTTTCGCCCACGAAGGTACTATTTTTTGGTGAGCGGAACAAATTTTGTTCCCCATTTACTCACATTGGCACTCCATTTGTCGCTTTGTGGTGTGTAGAACATAAAAACATTTTCCGCCATGAGAACTTTCTCCCTCCGCACAACCCTTCGCCTGATGTTCATCTGCCTGGCCTTCGGGTGCTACAATCTCTTCGCCGCCGAGCCTCCCAAAAAGAGCAAAGCCAACAATGCCCCCACAACCGCCACCGTAGACCTGGAACGCTACCAGGGACGTTGGTATGAGGTTGTCCGCAAGCCCCACTCCTTCGAGAAGGGTATGAGCCACGTTGTGGCCACCTACACCGTGCGTCCCGACGGCAAAATTGGCGTTACCAACGAGGGACTCAAAAGGGGTAAACACCGCAAGGCAACCGCCACAGCCCGCACTACCGACACCCCCGGGCAGTTGATGGTGACCTTCTTCCTCTTCCCTGCCGAGTACAACATCCTCGAGGTGGCCCCCGACTACTCCTACTCGGTGGTGGGTGGCGGCAGCCCCAACTACCTCTGGGTGCTCTCCCGCACTCCATCCCTGCCCAAGGCTACAATAGACGGCATTTTTGCCCGCCTACGCGACAGGGGTTACGACCTCTCGGACGTGATTTTCGTGGAGCAATAACACAAAATAAGGGGACCTTTGCGGGTCCCCTTATTTTTCATATTTCACTTTCCGCCCCCTACAGAAGTCCCTCCGAGCGGAAGCTGAACGATCCTCCCTTGCTCACCACAACGTGGTCCAGCAGGGCAATATCAAACAGTTCGGCACAGCTACGCAGGCGAGCCGTAAAGGCCTTGTCCTGCTCACTCGGATGAGGATTACCCGAGGGGTGATTGTGCACCACAATAATCGATTGGGCCACCTGTTCAAGAGCCCTCTTGATGATGAGTTTGCAGTCGGCAATCAGCGATGTGCTACCGCCCACCGACACCTTCCTGCGCTCAATAATACGATTGGACGAGCTCAGGTAGAGCACCCACATCTCCTCGTGCGAAAGACCTCCCAGCAGAGGTGTAAACAGCGCCACAATATCGCCGTAGTCACGAATGACACTCTGCTCCTCATTCTCCGATACCACAGCCCTACGTCCAAGTTCAAAGGCCGCCGAGAGGCGTGCTGCTCCCTCGATACCGAGCCCTGCCGTGCGTCGCAACTCGGCGGGCGAGCGGTGTGCCAATTCGGCCACAGCCATCTCCGCAAGCAACTGTTCGGCCACATCAATAGCCTCACCACCCTTTGGAGCACCAATCACAATGCTCACAAGTTCGGCGTCGGAGAGCTCCTCCACACCGCGGGCCATCAGTCGCTGGCGTACCTGCTTGTCGGAAATCTGTGTCATCTTTTTTTATTTCTTACTACTCAACGAGTCGTATTTTTCGAGAATGAAGTCGCCCATATCGTCGCTCAACAGCAGGCAGGCGGTCTTGGCGGCTTGCTGCTCGGCCTCCTTCTTGGTGGAGCCACGGCCACAACCCATCTTCAAGTCGTCCACCAACACCCTCGACACAAAGGCAGGTTGTTTGACCTCGCCATCGCTCTCGGTGTGGAATTCGATGGTGCGTTTACTCTTCTGGCACCACTCAATCAGTCGGCTCTTGAAATCGGTTTCGGAAGTTGGAACACTCTCCAAGTCGATATACTTGGGCAGCAGGCGGTTAATCACAATGCGGTTGACCACATCGTAGCCCTTGTCCAAATAGAGCGCACCCACAAGGGCCTCAAAGCAGTCGCCAAAGAGGTGTTTGTGGGCCGCATTACCCGAGGAGTTGTAGATGACCATCTTGTCGATACCCAACTTCTCGGCCAGCGCATTGAGCGACTGGCGGCTGACAATCTTCGAGCGGGTCTTTGTGAGGAAACCTTCGGGCTCGTGGGGGTACTCAATAAAGAGGTAGTCCGACACAATACCTTCCAGCACCGCATCGCCCAAAAACTCGAGTCGCTCGTTGTTGATGCTCTCGCCACCCTCCACCTTAACCGAGGCCGAACGGTGCACAAGGGCAAGTTTGTATAGTTCAATATTGTCGGGCGTGTGGCCGAACATGCGCTTGAAGGCACGATAGTACTCCCTATCTGCACCCCACTGTCGGTGGGCCCAACGTGTAAGACATCTCATAATCCGTTTTCTCCTTCCGTATGGTTTGGTTTAGAGTTTTTTGATGATAATTGTTGAGTTCTGACCGCCAAAGCCAAAGGTGTTGCTGAGGGCATAGCGCACCTCGCGGTACTGCGCCTTATCCAGCGTGAGGTTCAACTTAGGGTCGATTGCAGGGTCAAGCTCCTCCACGTTGATGGTGGGAGGAATCACACCCTTAGTCACAGCCAGCAGCGCAGCCAACATCTCCACAGCGCCTGCACCACCCAGCAAGTGGCCGGTCATCGACTTCGTGGCACTGATGTTAAGTTCGTAGGCATGGTCGCCAAACACACTCATAATACCCTTCAACTCGGCCAAGTCGCCAAGGGGAGTAGACGTACCGTGAGTGTTGATGTAGTCAATCTCCTCGGGCTTGATGTCGCCCTCTTTCAGGGCGTTCTCCATAGCCAACTTGGCACCTGCACCCTCGGGGTCGGGAGCCGTAACGTGGTGGGCGTCGCAACTGGTACCACAACCCACAATCTCGGCATAGATCTTCGCACCCCTCGCCACAGCGTGCTCATACTCCTCTACCACCAGAGCCGCACCGCCCTCGCCCATAACAAAGCCGTCGCGGTTCTTATCGTAGGGCCTCGAAGCAGTTTCGGGGCTATCGTTGCGGGTCGACAGGGCCATCATTGCATTGAAAGCACCCAGGCCGATGAACGACACTGCACTCTCCGAGCCACCCGTAACAACCACATCAGCCCTACCCAGGCGAATCTGGTCAACAGCCGAAATAATGGCGTGGGTGGATGATGCGCAAGCCGACGCAGTACAAAGTCCCGGACCACGGAAGCCATGTTTGAGCGATATGTGTCCGGCCGCCATATTGGGCAACATTTTCAGCACCAGAAAGGGTGTAAAGCGAGGAGTACCGTCGCCCTCACTGTGGGCCATAATCTCGCTAAAAGTGGTGTTGATACCACCAATACCCGAGCCCCAAATGACGCCTACCCTATCCTTATTCACTCCGCTCTCCTCCAAGCCTGCATCAGCCACAGCCTCGTCGGCCGAAATGATGGCATACTGGGTAAAGAGGTCAAGTTTGCGAGCCTCCTTGCGGTCGAAATAGTCCTCGGGGTTATAGTTTTTGACCTGTGCTCCGAACTTGGTTTTATTCTTTGAGGTATCGAATGAGGTGATTGTCTGCACACCGCACACGCCCGCTTCGAGCGCTGCAAAGTACTCCTCCGCATTGTGTCCCAATGGGTTAATAGTACCGATACCCGTAATCACTACTCGTTTCTGTTCCATAAGTTTTCGTGTTTTTTTGCTTCAACCTCTCGCTGCCGCCCTTCCGTTTGTCCGTATGCCACACTCAACGTCCATTCCAAAAGGTGCTTTCAGTCAAACAAAAAAGGGTAAAACAAGCTCATTCAAGCCTATTTTACCCATAAATAAAGTTGTTTGCTAAAATAGCAGTTTAGGCTTTGTGCTCCTCAACGTATTTGATAGCGTCACCAACAGTCGAAATCTTCTCTGCGTCCTCATCAGGAATCTGGATATCAAACTCCCTCTCGAAGTCCATGATAAGCTCTACGGTGTCCAACGAATCAGCACCCAGGTCGCTTGCGAAGCTTGCCTCGGGAGTGATGTCTTTTGCATCTACGTTAAGTTTGTCCTTGATAATCTCAACAACTTTCGATGAAATCTCTGACATAATTTATAAGTTTTAGTTTAACATTGTGTGGTCAAAAAACATATTCGCTCGTGGCGAAATCTTTTACAAAGATAGTTATTTTTCCTTAACTCGGGCAAAAACCGACCATTTTTTTACACCCTCACACCCTTCCACAAAAGACAACCACATAATTATCAACACATTACCCCATCGGACACACTTCCCAAAGCACTCCTCCAAGTCCCCATTTTGGCTTTTTTTTCGCCCATTTTGCACCCCCAAAGCCCCTCTTCCCAAAAAATAATTGCCCCGTTTTTGCGGAATAACAACCAAATTGTTGTACCTTTATTCTCTCAACAAGAACACTTTAATTAATTTTCGATACACACTATGAATCTACTGCTTATCAGCAACTCGACCAATGCAGGCGAGGAGTATCTCAAGTATCCCATCGCCCAGATCGCCGAGCACCTCAAAGGCGTAAAAGAGGTCGCCTTCGTGCCCTATGCCGGCGTAACTTTCTCCTACGACGAATATGAGGCCAAAGTTCAGGCCCGTTTCAACGAGATCGGCATCCGCGTGCACTCCGTACACCACGACGCCTCTCCCGCCGACACCATCGCCGCAGCCGAAGCAATCGTTGTGGGCGGTGGCAACACCTTCCACCTCGTGAAGAACATGCACGAGCAGGGACTCATGGAGGCCATCCTCGCAAAAGTGCAGGGCGGCACCCCCTATGTTGGATGGAGCGCAGGTAGCAACGTGGCTTGCCCCACCCTCTGCACCACCAACGATATGCCCATCGTACAGCCCGCATCGTTCAGTGCTATCGGTGCTATTCCCTTCCAGATCAACCCCCACTACCTCGACGCCAATCCCGAGGGCCACGCCGGCGAAACACGCGAGCAGCGCATTCTCGAGTACATCGAGGCCAACAAGCAGATGTGGGTTGTGGGTCTACGCGAGAGCTGTATGCTCCGTTATGTGGACGGCAAGCTCGAGCTCATCGGCCCCCGTCCTATGCACATCTTCCACTACGGCGTAGAGCCCTACGAGGTAAACGCAGGCGACAGCCTCGACTTCTTGCTCAGCAAATAGGCCAAACGGTGGTTTCCACGGGGCCCAAACCCCACAATATAGCGTAATCACTTATTGTACCAAAGCAATGGCCAACACCCTGCGAATAGGAGCCGAAGGCGAGAAGGCCGCAACGGAATACTTGCGCCACACGCTGGGCTACACTATAGCCGAGCTGAACTGGCGTAGCGGACATCACGAAGTGGACATTGTGGCCATCTCTCCCGATGGTCACTACCACTTTGTGGAGGTCAAAACCCGTGGCGAGGGATACCTTACCTCCCCCGAGGAGGCCATCACTCCCCGCAAAATCAGCCACCTGGTGCGCGCGGTAAATCACTACGTCGCGCTCCACGAACTCACCACCGAGGTGTGGCTTGATTTCATTGGCGTGGTCATGCGCGACGACGAGGTTGTAAGCATCAACTTCATCCCCGACATCGCAAACCTACATTGGTAGCAGAGAGCAGTTAGTCATTTGCTGTCTGCAGTTAGCAGTTAGTAAATATAGCATAGTTAGCCCGGCTGGCCACGGCCAATCACTATCACCGATCACTCCCGTCCACTCTGACCGTTCCGCCCCACTACCAACAACAAAAAAACGCCCCCAATCTTGCGATTGGAGGCGTTTTCGTTTGCGCACCTTGCGGTGACGCTATGTTTCGACTTAAGCCTTCTTCGAAGCGCCAGTCTTAACAGCCTGTACCTTTGCACCCGAAGTCTTAGCAGCAGTTGCTTTGGGAGCCTTAGGAGCAGCGGGTTTCTTTGCAGCGGGCTTCTTTGCAGCAGGTTTCTCCTCTGCTACAACCTCAGCACCCTCTGCTACAACCTCAGCCTCCTCAACAGCAACCTCTTTCTTTGCGCCACGGCTACGGCGAGTCTTGGGAGCAGCCTTGGGTGCTACACCCTCAACATAGGTCTCGTTGAAGTCTACCAACTCGATGATACACATCTCGGCAGCGTCACCCAGACGGAAACCGGTGTGAAGAATACGAGTGTAGCCACCGGGACGGTCAGCAATCTTGGGAGCTACAACACGGAACAACTCAGTGGTAGCATATTTGTCCTTCAAGTAGCTGAAAACAACACGACGCTGGTGGGTGGTGTCCTCTTTCGATTTGGTAATGATAGGCTCAACAAATTTTTTCAGAGCCTTTGCCTTGGCCACAGTGGTCTCGATACGCTTGTGGAGAATAAGGCTGCTTGCCATATTCGACATCAGTGCTTTGCGGTGCGAAGCCTGACGACCAAGGTGGTTAACTTTCTTATTGTGTCTCATGTGTAATTGTTTCTTTTAGTGTGGTTAGTCCTTGTCCAACTTATAGACTGAAACGTCCATTCCAAAGTGGAGATTCAACGATGCCAAAAGGTCATCCAACTCGGTGAGCGACTTCTTACCGAAGTTACGGAACTTCAACAAGTCGTTACGGTTGTAACGTACCAGGTCGCCGATGGTGTCAACCTCTGCTGCCTTCAAGCAGTTCAGAGCACGCACCGAAAGATCCTGATCCGAAAGTTTGGTCTTCAAAAGCTGGCGCATGTGCAACAAGCTCTCGTCAAACTCCTCGGTCTGCGAAGTCTCCTCCATGTTGAGCGTAATCTTCTCGTCCGAGAAGAGCATCAAGTGGTGGATGAGGATTTTGGCAGCCTCTTTCAAAGCCTCCTTGGGGTGGATCGAACCGTCTGTGGTTACCTCCAAGTTGAGTTTATCGTAGTCGGTCTTCTGCTCTACACGGTAGGGCTCAACCGAGTACTTAACATTGATGATAGGGGTGTGAATCGAGTCGATAGGAAGCAAACCGAACTCTGCATCTGCAGGACGGTTCTCCTCTGCGGGCACATAACCACGACCCTTACCAATGGTCAACTCAATGTTGAGTTTGGTATCGGGGGTGAGGTGGCAGATTACCAACTCGGGGTTCAGCACCTTGAAGTTTGTCAGGAAGTTTGAAATGTAGCCGGCGGTGAGCTCGGTCTGGCCAGCGACGTTAATCACTACCTTCTCGGCATCAGCGCTCTCAACGGTGCGGATGAAACGCACCTGCTTGAGGTTCAGCACAATGTCAATCATTCCTTCCATTACTCCAGGGATGGCGGCAAACTCGTGATCGACACCTGCAACCTTCACGGTCGTGATTGCATAACCCTCCAACGAAGAGAGCAATACACGGCGCAAAGCATTGCCGATGGTCATACCGAATCCGGGCTCCAAAGGACGGAACTCAAACTTTCCGAACGTGGAGGTCGATTCGAGCATAATCACCTTCTCAGGTTTCTGGAATGCTAAAATTGCCATAATTACTTTACTAATTTTATGGTTGTTAAGTACTACTATTTCGAGTACAACTCGACGATCAACTGCTCCTTGATGTTCTCAGGAATGTCCTCACGCTCGGGACGCTGCAAGAACTTACCAGTCAGAGTCTCTGCGTTCCACTCCAACCAGCTGTACTGGTTGCGGCGGCCTGCAACACACTCTACGATAGCCTCCAAAGTCTTCGATTTCTCACGAACAGCAACAACATCGCCAGCCTTCAAGCTGTACGAAGGAATGTTTACTACGTTACCGTTAACGGTGATGTGACGGTGCGACACCAACTGACGTGCTGCTGCACGGGTGGGAGCGATACCAAGACGGTATACTACGTTGTCCAAGCGGCTCTCGAGCAACTTCAACAAGTTCTCACCGGTAATACCACCCATTGCGGCTGCCTGATCGAAGGCGTTGTGGAACTGACGCTCCAACAAACCGTAGGTGCTTTTTGCTTTCTGTTTCTCGTTGAGCTGGGTACCATACTCAGAAACTTTCTTACGTTTGCGGTTCAGACCGTGCTGTCCAGCAGGATAGTTCTTCTTCTCGAGAACTTTGTCTGCACCGAAAATAGGCTCGCCAAACTTACGAGCAATTTTGCTTTTGGGTCCTATATATCTTGCCATAGGTTTTCTTTCTTTTTAATAAGTGTTACTAAAAATGTTAGGCCACTAATCTGCCTCCGCAATTAGACGCGACGACGGTTAGGAGCGCGGCAACCGTTGTGAGGCAGGGGAGTAACGTCGATGATCTCCATTACCTCAATACCAGAGCCGTGGATAGTACGGATTGCCGACTCACGACCCTGACCGGGGCCTTTAACATACACTTTCACCTTGCGCAAGCCCAAGTCGTATGCAACCTTTGCGCAGTCTGCTGCTGCAGTCTGTGCTGCGTAGGGAGTGTTCTTCTTCGAACCGCGGAAGCCCATCTTACCTGCCGAGCTCCAGCTGATAACCTCGCCGTTGCCGTTAGTAAGAGTTATGATAACGTTATTGAAAGTCGAGTGAACGTGAGCCATTCCAACGGCATCAACCTTAACCACTCTCTTCTTAACTGTTCCGCTCTTTTTTGCCATAATTCATTCAAATTACTTAGTTGCTTTCTTCTTGTTTGCAACGGTCTTCTTGCGACCCTTGCGTGTACGGGCGTTGTTCTTGGTGCTCTGTCCGCGTACGGGAAGACCCAGACGGTGACGAATACCACGATAGCATCCGATATCCATCAGGCGCTTAATGTTCAGCTGTACAACCGAACGAAGCTCTCCCTCTACTTTGTAACCCTCTGCTGCGATCACGTTACGAATAGCTGTAACCTGTGCATCGGTCCAATCCTGTACTTTGGTGTCATAATCAACACCGGCTTTCTCCAATATTTCGCGAGCGGTGCTACGACCTATTCCGAAGATGTAGGTCAAGCCTATTTCGCCCCTTTTGTTTTTCGGTAAATCTACTCCGACTATACGTGCCATAAATTCT
>JAFYRC010000319.1 GCA_017547065.1 Tidjanibacter sp. | reverse complement strand
CTAACAAGGGCGCCGAACTTACCGTGATGGGCTATGACTCGTTGCGTGCCGACGGTACGGTAGCAACCTACAAGGTGCTTTGGGGTAGTACAGAAGGCTACATTTATGGTAAATACACCGTCTTCACTCCCGAGGAGGCTGCCGAGAGGTATATGGCCGAGGTGTATGACCCCGTGCACAAGGCTGTGAAAAACTCCTTTGGTGGCGGTGCCGCTATTGGTTGCGACTTCTACCCCGTGGAGAAGCCCGCCTTTGAGAACAACCCTATGCCCCACGCTTGCTACTCGCTCTACCTAAATGCAAGCAGCAATGTTCTGAAAAACATCGAGGCCTACATCATCCTGGCCAAGCAGAGCAAAATCAATACCTTTGTTATCGACATCAAGGATAACGAGAGCCCTGGCTACAAGGCCGATGCGATGAAGACCTACTCGCCCACCAACTACAAGAGGGCAGGCGACAAGGAGGAACTCTATCGCCGAGTGGTAAGGCGTCTGCACGAGGAGGGTTTCTATGTTGTGGGCCGTATCACCTGCTTCAAGGACTCCTATTTCGTTAAGGATAACCCCCAGTGTGCCATTACAGAGAAGGCCACGGGCGAGCCCTTCAAGCACAACAAGGCCTACTGGCCCAGTGGTTTCGACCGCAGGGTGTGGGAGTTTAATGTGGCTTTGGCTAAGGAGTCGGTGGAGAAGCTCGGCTTCAACGAGATCAACTTCGACTATGTGCGCTTCCCCGACCGTATGACCAAGGTGGAGGATATTGTTGACTACCACAACCGCTATGGCGAGAGCAAGGTGCAAGCCATTCAGAGGTTTGTGCAGTATGCCTGCGACGAGATCCACAAGGTGGGTGCCTACGTGTCGGTGGATGTGTTTGGCGAGAGTGCCAACCCCGGCTACACCACCGCCTATGGTCAGTATTGGCCCGCCATCAGTAATGTTGCCGATGTTATCAGCGGTATGCCCTATCCCGACCACTTCACCAATGGCTACTATGGCGTTCAGAAGCCCTGGAACAACCCCTACGAGATTCTCTACCAGTGGGGCCTGAGGGTGCAAGGCCGTCAGGCTGTAACGCCCACTCCCGCCGTGGTGCGCACATGGGTGCAGGCCTACAATGTGATGCGTCACGTCGATAGGAATGGTATCGCCTACGACGCCGAGAATGTGGAGAAGGAGATCAGGGGTCTCTATGCTGCGGGCCTCACAGGTGGCTACATCACTTGGCTCGCCTCGTCCAACATCGAGAAGTACTACCAGCAACTCGGAGCCTTCCAGAAGGACTACTACGCCGACTATATGGCAAAGTAGGAGCGAAGGGTCGTAGGAAAAAATAATCGCCCCTGTCCGACACGGATGGGGGCGATTGCTGTTTTTTTGGCAGAACTTAGCGGGCAGAAAACCCTATTTGATTTCAATCTTGCGGGCCTCGTGTTTCTCCACAGCCTCGGGCTTCTTGGGCAGGGTGATGTGGAGTACGCCCTTGTCCACGTGGGCGTCGATAGCATCGCGCTTCACATCGTCGGGCAGGAGCATTGTCTGCTGGAAACGGGAGTAGGAAAACTCCTTACGCAGGTAGTGGGTGTCCTTGTCCTCCTCTTTGTTCTCGGTCTTGCGCTCCATGCAGATCACAAGGTCGTTGTTCTCGTTGAGGTGCACATTGAAGTCCTCCTTGGTGAGGCCGGGGGCAGCCACCTCTACGAGGTAGTCTTTCTTTGTTTCCTTAACGTTGATTGCGGGGATAATACCCGAGGGGGTGCGGGTGTCGAGCCACTCGCCACCCAGCAGGTCGCCCAAGATTGAGGGCACCCAACCTTGGTTTCGTCTTACGATTGCTGACATAATACAGTGAGTTGTTTAGTGATTGTTTTTTACACTTGAGTGTATTTTTGTGCTATGGCGCTTTTGTGCCACCACAGCCGACCAAAAAGCAACTTTTGTGCCGTTTTTGGCAATTCGGTGGGGCAAATGGTCAACTCGTCGCCAAAAAATGTTGGTTGGTCGCTTGGCGAAACCGAAAATGTTGGTTATATTTGCGGTGCTGTTAGGGGTGCCACAGCAGTGTGCCGTGGCTGAGAAGATACCCTCTGAACCTGATATGTATAATGACAGCGCAGGGAAACGGTACATTTTTTTAGCGGGTGGAAAGAAATTGACCTAATATATTCTACTTTCTACTAACAAAGACTGACTAACCGATGCCGTACTCCTTGCCCAAGGAGTACGGCTTTTTTTGTGGGCAAACAAAACACTATGTCGCTATGATTGACAAAGAGAGATTGGCCGCCCATTTGGAGGCGGTGAGAAGGGGGAGTCCCCTGGTGCACAACATTACCAACTACGTTGTGATGAACAACAGTGCAAATGCTCTATTGGCCCTCGGTGCGTCGCCCGTGATGGCCCACTGGGTGGCCGAGGTGGAGGAGATGGTGGCCATAGCAGGTGCGCTGGTGATCAACATCGGTACCCTCGATGGAGAGTGGATTGAGGCTATGGTTGTGGCCGGCAGGGCTGCCCGTAGGAGGGGAACACCCATTGTGCTCGACCCTGTGGGAGCAGGTGCAACGTCCCAGCGCACGCAGGCTGCGTGGAGGATTATCGAGGAGTGTACCCCGGCGGTTATCCGTGGCAATGGTAGCGAGATTATGGCCCTGGTGAACTCCGATGTGAGGAGTAAAGGTGTGGATAGTAGTGCTTCGTCGGACGATGCGTTGGAGGCGGCCAAGGTGCTTGCCGAGCGCACGGGGGCGGTGGTGGTGATTAGTGGCCCCACCGACTATATTACCGATGGCACCCGCACCGAAACCATTACCAATGGTAACCCCATTATGACCGCCGTGACGGGTATGGGATGCACGGCTACGGCTGTGGTGGGTGCTTTTGTGGCAATGGGCGATGATGTGCTCCTTTCGGCTACCCACGCAATGGCTGTAATGGGCGTTGCTGGCGAGAGGGCAGCAAAGGTTGCCAAGGGTAACGGCTCGATGCAGATTGCCTTCCTCGACGAACTCTATAACCTCACGGGCGAAGTGCTCAAAAACGAAGTGCGTCAATGAAACGAGAAGAGTTAAGACTATACCTTGTGACCGACAGCGACCTTTGCTTGGGTCGTTCGTTGGAGGAGGTGGTGTGTGAGGCTGTGAAGGGCGGTGTGACTATGGTACAACTGCGCGAGAAGAGTGCCTCCACTCGCACCTTCGTGGAGCTTGCCCAGAGGTTGAAGCCCGTGTGTAAGGCGGCCGGAGTACCACTTATTATTAACGACCGCTTGGATGTGGCCCTGGTGGTGGATGCCGATGGTGTCCACATTGGCCAGAGTGATATGCCCTATGAGGTGGCCCGTAGGATTTTGGGCCCCGATAAGATTATTGGACTCTCGGTGGAGAATTTCGACGACTTGGAGAGGGCAAACGCCTTGGATGTCGACTATGTGGGCATCTCGCCCGTATATGGCACCCCCACTAAGACCGACACGGCCGAGCCCTTTGGCTTGGAGGGTCTGCGTAGGGCGGTGGAACTTTCGATCCACCCAACGGTGGCCATTGGCGGTATGAATGCCTCCACTGTGGGCGATGTTGTGGCGGTGGGTACCGATGGCGTGGCAGTTGTGTCGGCCATCTGCTCGGCCCCCAGTCCTCGCACGGCTTCGCAAGAACTCCTCGGTGTAATAAATGAACATCTTTGCGAACGTTAGACCTTTGACGTTCGACGTTAGACAAATAAGAATATGAGCTGGACAAAAGAAGTTTGGGAGGCGTCGCTTCCTATTTATGAAAGAATCATCGCCCACCCATTCATTAAGGAGCTTGCGGAGGGTACACTTGCAATGGAGGCTTTTGTGCGCTACATTGCACAAGACGAGATTTATATCAAAAACTACGGCGAGGAGATGTTCCTGATGGCCGATATGATGCCCGATGAGCAGATGCGCACAATGTTCCGTGCCTTTGCCGAGGAGGGTATGGCTGCCGAGGCGGCTATGCACCAACTCCTCATTGATCGCTTCGGTATCGAAACGAGGGTGGAGCCCTCGGAGGTTACGTCGGGCTATATGGCTCACACCCGCAAGCACATAGAGTCGGGCTCGCTGCCCCACGCAATGGCGGCGATGTTGCCTTGTATGTGGATTTACAACGAGGTGGGACTCTATATCTACGCCCACCGCAATCAGAACGATAACCCCTATGCCGACTGGGTGGTTACCTATGCTTCGGAGGATTTTACCGAGGGTACGCGTATGATTCTCGACTTTTGTGACCGCATTGCCGAGCAGGTAAGTCCCGAGGTAAGGGCCGAGATGACGGAGGCCTACCTCGTTGCTGCCGAATATGAGTGGGACTTCTGGGATTGGGGCTACCACGGATAGTTTTTGCTCGTTAGACCTTCGACATTTGATGTTCGACAAAAGAGTATGAAAGGCGAATTTGGCTTTATAGACTACATAAAAAAACACTTCGCAGGGGTTGCGGAGAGTAACCTCGTGGGCATTGGCGACGACTGCGCCGTTATCCCCATGGGCGAGCAGGGCGACATCGTTGTTACCACCGATATGCTCGTGGAGGGTGTCCACTTTCTGCGCTCGGAAGCAACTCCCGAGCAGGTGGGACACAAGGCTGCGGCCGTAAACTTCAGCGATGTTGCCGCAATGGGAGCAACGCCCATAGCCACGTTTCTCTCCATTGCTCTGCCCAAGGACGCGCAGGGCGAGTGGGCCGAGCGCTTCGTGGAGGGCTACGCTGCCATAAGTAAACAGTGGGGCGTACCTTTGCTAGGTGGCGACACCACGGGCTCGCTGCGTGATGTGGCCATAAACGTGGGCGTGATGGGACGTGTGGAGAGCGGACGTGCGCTCTTGCGCAGTGGCGCAAGGGTGGGCGACACCATCTTCGTCACGGGCCCCTTGGGCGACTCGGGCGCAGGCTTGAAGGCAATGCTTGAAGGCACGGAGCGCACTGCCGAGGTGGAGTATCTCATATCTCGCCACCACTGCCCAATGCCACGCCTCTCCGAAGGCAGGGCTCTGGGAACTACGGGCTTGGTGGGTGCGATGATGGACATTTCGGACGGCATAGCCTCCGACCTACGACACATTTTGCGTGCTTCGGGTGTGGGTGCGGTTGTTGACCTCGATTTGCTTCCTGTGTCGGCCCAGTTGGAACACGTTTGTAGTGCGGAGGGGTGGGATAAGTTTGCCCTTGCGGCCTCGGCAGGCGAGGACTTTGAGCTCCTCTTTACGGCCCCCGCAGAGATTGCCACGCTCGTGGATTTCCCCCTTTATCCCATTGGTCGCATCGTTGAGGGTGAGGGGTTGGAGTGGAGGCTCGGAGGTGCACCCATAGCTTTTGATAAACAAGGATTTACACACTTTTAGACACAGATATTCAGACTTATGGAACAGACCAAGAAACAATACAACACTGTGCTGACCATTGCGGGTAGCGACTCGGGTGGTGGCGCAGGCATTCAGGCCGACATCAAGGCCATTAGCGCAATGGGTGGCTATGCCGCCTCGGCCATCACGGCCATCACGGTGCAGAACACCCTCGGCGTGGAGGCTGTCCACGCTGTACCTATTGAGATTCTCAAAGGTCAGATTGAGGCCGTGTTGTCGGACATCGGGGCCAAAGCTGTGAAGGTCGGCATGCTCCACTCATCGGAGGTTGTCCGCACGGTGGCTGAGTGTGTGCGCACCTATGGCGTGCGCAACCTTGTGGTGGACCCCGTGATGGTGAGTACCTCGGGCCATAGGCTCATTGAGGAGAGCGCCATCGAGACCCTTAGGAGTGAACTTATCCCCCTTGCAAGGGTCATTACTCCCAACATTCCCGAAGCGGAAATTCTGGCGGGCGTGAAGATTGAGCGCAACTGTGAACTGGCCGAGGTTGCCCGACTGCTGTCTCAGGAGGGTAGGGTGTCGGTGCTGTTGAAGGCTGGCCACCTCACGGAAGAACGCCTCGTGGATATCTTCTACAATGCCGAGCAGGACACCATCTTGGAACTCCCTTCGGTGCGTATTCACACCCCCAATACCCACGGTACGGGCTGCACCCTCTCGTCGGCTTTTGCTGCGGCTTTGGCGCAGGGATTGTCGCTCGACGATGCCGCCCGAGCCGCTAAGGAGTATATTAATAGTGCAATAATCTCCGGCGCCGACTACACTATCGGCCACGGCCACGGCCCCGTTAATCACTTCTTCAAGTAGAGCGGAGGGCTAAAAAGTTAAAAGGGCTGTTTGACACGAAGTCAAACAGCCCTTTTTTTATGTGTAGCCCTTTGGGTTTAGAGGTCGCTATTCCATTCGCCCTCGGCCTCGGGGTAGACCATCGGGCGGCTCTCGCCTTTGAGTGATTTCATCTCCAAGTAGCTCTCATAGAGGCAGATACCATTCTGGGCGTTGCGGGCCAGCGAGAACATCACCACCGAGGGGTGGTTCTTGGCACTGTGGTACATCTCCATAATGCGCTCGCTAAACAAACCTTTCCATTCGGGGTTATTCGAGGGAGTGTTGGAGCGGTTGGAACCCGTGCAGTCGATGTCGGCCTGATCCCTCACGTAGAGGCCAATCTGGTCGCAGAGGGTGTAGAACTCGTCGGGTTGCATTGCGGGCACGTAGACCGTATTGTATCCCTTACTACGCTGTTGGCGGAGGTACTCTTCGGTGGTGGAGGCATCACCCAACCACTCTCCCCCTACGGGGTGCAGAAGGAGCGCATCGCCATTGATGAGCACCTTGCCCTCGTCGGAGAACTCCACGGTGCGGAAGCCGATGGGTACGGAGGTGAACTCCTTGGGTCGGCGCTCGTGGCGGGTGTAGAGCAGCAGGGTGTAGAGGTTGGGCTCCTTGTGGCTCCATTTTTTCACGTTGGGGATGCGGGCAAAGAAGCTCACCGTATCGCGCGAGAGCATTCGTGTGCGCAACTCCTTGCTGGCCGAGGCGATAATCTTACCCTCGCTGTCGAGCAGCTCGTAGCCTACCTCGAACTCCTTACTATTCAGGAGGTAGCTTTGCATCACCACGCCGAGATTGAGAAGACCCTCGTCACGGCTGTTGAACGAAGTTGCGGCTACGTAGTCGCTCACGGCCACCTTGGGAGGGGTGAGCAGCACCGCACGACGGAATGTGGGTGAGGCCTCGCGACCTGCTTCCAACGCACGCGAACGGTAGAGGGTGTGGACCACAATGCTTATGGTGTTGTAGTTCTCTTGCAACTTTTTGGTCAGGTCGAACTCGCTACGACCACGGCCCGAGGAGGTGTAGCCAATCTCGTTGTCGTTGACCTCCACACTCACGGCACCTCCGGCACCCTCCACACGGAGAATGATTTGCGACTCATCGTGGCGGTAGTTGCGCTTGAAGCGGGTGGTGTATCTCACGGCACCACCTGCCAACGAGTCAATCTGCCACTTGTCGAGCACGGCCACAAGCTGACCTTCCTCACTCTTGGCCAAAGCTGCCTCGCGGGTGGCGAAGGGGGTGAGGGCGGTGCGGTGCACCAACATATTGTGCGACGAGGGCGCACCCTTCTCGAAGGCCTCCACAGCCTTCGGTGTGCGGTCGATTTCCCAGTCGAAAATGGGTATATCATCGGTCTGTGCCAGAGTCACAAAGGGGGCGCAGAGAAGTGTCAAAAAGGCGGCAAAAAGTGTACGTTTGCTCATAATGCTGATTTTATTCGTATATTTGGGCCTAAAATTAATGCTTTTTTGGTAGATAACGAAAAATATCCGTCCCTAATATTTCCCACACCCGCCCTGCGTCTGCAACGCAAGGGAGAGGTGGTGGAGGTGTTTGTCCCCACCCGTGGATGTTGGCTCGAACTCACTCCCGAGGAGTGGGTGCGTCGTCACGTTGTCGACTTCCTCTGTACCCGTCATTCGGTACCCCCTACCCACATTGCCGAGGAGTATCCCGTGGTGCTCAACGGACAGCCGCAAAGGGCTGATGTTGTGGTCTTTGGGCCCGACATGAAGCCGTGGATAGTGGTCGAGTGTAAGGCTCCCACGGTGGCTCTCGACGAGCGTGTGGTGGCGCAGGTGGTTAGGTACAACAGTGTGCTTGGGGCACCCTACGTTGTTGTTACCAATGGCCTCGAAGAGCGCTCCTATGCTCTCACCGAGCAGGGGACCTATCGCCCCTGTCGTTTTCTCTTTACCTAATGCAAATCAGGTGGCCGGAAATTACATCCGTGGCAAAATCCACTGCCTTGGTCACCTCCTTTAATCCTTCGGCAACAGCCTCGGTTGTGCGGTCCAGCTCCGTCAGTGGAGCCATGCGGCCATAGCCCTCATAGGGGCGCACAAACAGGTAGTTTTCTCCGCCGTCGGCCAGCAGAATATTGTCCACATAGTAGATGTCCTCGAACGACTCCTCGTTGCTGGCCTTAACAAGTGTGCCAAGCGGAGGGAATGCACTCAGCTCCACGCAAGCACCCGTGTCCCAACCTTCGGTGTAGTGTATCAGTGTGAATTTCATTGCTTTTGAAAAAAAAAGACACCTCTTCCGTAGAGTGGGGAAGAGGTGTCGGTTTGTTGTATTCTACTAGTGGCAGTGGCCGCACGAGCAGTCGTCGCCACACTCGCCCTCGTGGTCGCAACCACAACCGCACGAGTGGGGATAGTCGTCGTCGGTAGCCTCGTGTACATCCACAACCTCGCCCTCGAAGTTGAGGGTCTTGTCGGCCATGGGGTGGTTGAAGTCCATCTTAACAGCCTCGGCGCTAACCTCCTTAACAACACCAATCACGGGCTGGCCCATCTGGGTCATCATAGGAATGCGGTTGCCAATCTCCAAGAGGCCCTCCTCAATCTGGCCGTTGATCTCGAAAGCTGCTTTGGGCACGTCAATCACCATGTTGGGGTTGCTCACGCCATAGCCCTCCTCGGGCGAAAGGGTGAAAGCATATTTGTCGCCAACCTCCAAGCCGAGAAGATACTCCTCGAATTTGGGCAACAACATGCCAATACCATAGACAAATTTCAAGGGAGCCTCTTTGGTTGCCTGGTCGGCTACCTGACCATCTACTGTGAGCGTGTAGCTGATAGCTACAGCGGTTTCGTTTGCAATTTTCATATCTCTTCTATCAATTTATTTTTTGATGTTTCTTACTTTATTGGGTTGATGAGTTGAAGCATATACTCATCGAGCCAGTCGGTTGTGGAGCGCACCCACTCGCGCTTCAAGCCCACCACGCTGAAATCCTTGCTCTTGAAGAGGTTTAGGCTGCGGGTGTTGTTCGACAACACGTTGCAGTAGAGCTGATTAAGGCCCAGGATGTGGAATGAGTAGCGGATCAGAGCTTGCAGGGCACTCGAAGCATAGCCGTGGCCCTCGTCGTCCTTGTTGTAGATGAGCACACCAACACCTGCCCTGCGGTTGTAGGGGTCAATGTCGAAAAGGTCGATGGTGCCCACAGGGCGTCCGGTGCTCTTCGACTCAATCACCAAGCGCAGCTGGCGAGTCTCGAAGATGTCATACCTCTGCTCCTCGATGAAACGGCGCAGGATATACTTCGAGAATGGAGCCGTCGTGCCGCTGACCTTCCACACGTTGGGGTCGTTCTCCCAACGGTAGAGGATGTCAACGTCCTCGATCTCCAATGCTCGGAGTTTGATAATGTCCGTTTCCAGTGCGTTCATACCTTGATTATTGTCGACCGTCGCCGTCGCCGTCAACCGTCGCCCGTCTGTTTTTTTTATTCTTCTTCTTTAAAAAAATTACAAGCCGATAACCTTGTTGCGGATGAGCATTGCTGCGCCCAGAGCACCCGCGTCGGCACCCATCTGCGACAGGCGGAACGAAGTGTCCTTATACACAAGGTTCATCGAATATTTGTTGGTGGCCGATTTCAGGGGCAACATCAAGTAGTCGCCGGCCTGGGCCATGTTGCCACCAATGATAACCTCCTCGGGGTTGAAGATGTTGATAAGGAATGCAATACTCTTACCAATCTTCTCGCCAGCCTCCTCAATGAGCTCGATGGAGAGGTTGTCGTCGTTCTTGGCTGCTGCAATAATGTCGTCGATGTGGATGGTTTCACCCGCTGCCCACTTGTCGCGCAGGATGGTGTTTACACCCGAAGCAATCTGTCCAACAATCTTATTCTCAATGGCAATGCCACTGACCTCTGTCTCCAAACAACCCTTCTTGCCGCACACACAGATAATCTCGTTGTTGAAGAAGGGGGTGTGGCCAAACTCGCCTGCAAAACCACTCTTACCGTAGTAGAGCTTGCCGTCGGCAATGATACCAATCGCTACACCACGTCCGAGGTGGAGGTAGAGAAGGTTCTGAGTCTTGTTCTCCTCGTCGGCGTAGTACTCGGCATAACACCTTGCTCGGGTGTCGTTCTCCACAAGTACATTAATGCCGGTAGCCTCCTCGATAACCTCTTTGAGCGACCTGCCGCCCTCGGTGAAGAACATATAGCTGTGTCCGGTCTTGGGATTTACACGGCCTGCAATGCAGACACCCATGCCCAAAACCTTGCCCCTCTCAATGCCACAAGTGTCGAGGAAGTGGTTGATACGCTGGCATATATCTGCCAGGCAACGAGCCTCGTCAGTGAGGGTGAAGGGGGTAACAGATTGCGAAACGATGATGTTGTTTTTCAGGTCGGTAATGAGCATGTGGAGGTTGTCGCGACCGATGTCAATACCTGCAAAATAGATGGCTGTGTTGGCCAGGCCGAAGATGTTGGGCCTTCGTCCGCCGGAGGTTTCAACCTTACCGTTGTCAACCACGATTTTCTCCTCCACGAGTTCGCCAACAAGCTTGGTCATTGTGGGCACACTGATGTGCAGAGCCTTTGTCAGCTCGGCAAGAGTGGACTGTCCGGCGACAGCCATATGGGCTATGATGCTCTGTTTTATCAGCATGTTTTTGTGCGAGACGCCTTTAAGCCCCTCGGAGTCCTGCTGATAAAAAAAATCTTTCAAAAGTGCCATAAAGAGTTTTGTCAAAATTTTATTTGACAGTGCAAACATATAAAATATTTTTCAAACACAATACTAATTCTTAAAATTTTTCAAAATTTTCTTCAAATTTTTTAGAAATGTCGGCGGAGATATGCAAAATTCTGCGTTTTAATAGGCTTGTTTGCGTGTGAAAGAAGGGCGTGGGGCGGCGACGGAGGTTTGCTGGCGGTTGTCGAAAAATGCCAAACTTTCATAAATTTCCATTTTCTGCTTCCAATATTCCATTTAACTTTGTATATTTGCGACGCTTTGTGTGTGCGTATGCGCACGGAGGGCGAGCGGGTGTGGGATAAAACAGTTGTCGCACACACGCCGGAAAGAATTTCACAACAACACAAAATAAATTTTAACTAACACAAAAAAGCTATGAAGATTTCACACATTGAGCACCTGGGTATCGCAGTGAAGAGCCTGGAAGAGTCTATTCCCTACTATGAGGAAGTGCTTGGATTGAAATGCTACAACATTGAGGAGGTTGCCGATCAGAAAGTGCGCACCGCATTCTTTAAGGTTGGTCAGACCAAAATTGAGCTCTTGGAGCCTACCTGCCCCGAGAGTACCATCGCAGGTTTCATCGAGAAACGTGGCGAGGGTGTACACCACTTGGCTTTCGCCGTTGAGGATGTTGCTGAGGCTTTGGCTGAGGCAGAGAGCAAAGAGATTCGTCTGATTGACAAGGCTCCCCGTAAAGGTGCCGAGGGTCTTAACATTGCTTTCCTCCACCCCAAATCGACCAAGGGTGTGTTGACCGAGCTCTGCTGCCCCGGCTGCGAGGAGTAGGTCTATTGCAAAGCAAACTAGTCCACTAAATACAGCAATTCAAACGTTAGACTTTTGACGTTAGACGTTAGACAAAAAAACTATGAGCGAAATTCAAGACAAAATTGCGAAGCTGATTGAGCTTCGCGAGGAGGCAAAAATGGGTGGCGGTCAGAAACGCATCGATGCCCAGCACGCAAAAGGTAAATATACTGCTCGTGAGCGACTCGCTATGTTGCTCGACGAGGGTAGCTTCGAGGAGTTCGACATGTTCGTAACTCACCGTTGCACCGACTTCGGTATGGAGAAGAGCCACACCCTCGGTGATGGCGTTGTTACCGGTTACGGTACCATCGACGGTCGCTTGGTGTATGTGTTCGCACAGGACTTCACTGTATCGGCAGGTTCGTTGTCGCTCACTATGAGTGAGAAGATCTGCAAAATCATGGATATGGCTATGCGCAACGGCGCTCCCGTTATCGGTTTGAACGACTCGGGTGGTGCTCGTATCCAGGAGGGTGTGAACGCTTTGGCAGGCTACGCTGACATTTTCCAGCGCAACGTTATGTCGAGCGGTGTTATTCCCCAGATCTCGTTGATCCTCGGTCCTTGCGCTGGTGGTGCAGTTTACTCGCCCGCACTTACCGACTTCGTGATCATGAAGAAAGACACCTCCTATATGTTCCTTACCGGTCCCAAGGTTGTTAAGACCGTTGTGGGCGAGGACGTAACCCAGGAGCAGCTCGGTGGCGCAAGCGTACACGCAAGCAAGAGTGGTGTTACCCACTTCGCAGTTGACACTGAGGAGGAGGCTATCAACATCACCCGTCAGCTCATCAGCTACATCCCTCAGAACAACATGGAGGATACCCCCATTGCTGTTTGCTCGGATCCCATCGACCGTTTGGAGGATTCGTTGAACGATATTATTCCCGACAACCCCAACAAGGCCTACGATATGTATGAGGTTATCAACGCAGTGGTTGATAATGGTGAGTTCTTGGAGTCGCAGGCTGCTTACGCTCGCAACATCATCACCGGTTTTGCAAGGTTCAACGGCCAGAGCGTTGGTATCATCGCTAACCAGCCCAAATTTATGGCAGGTGTGCTCGATATCAAGGCTTCGTGCAAAGCTGCAAGGTTCGTTCGTTTCTGCGACGCCTTCAACATTCCTTTGGTAACCTTCGTTGACGTTCCTGGCTTCTTGCCCGGTACCGGTCAGGAGTATGGTGGCGTTATCGACCACGGTGCAAAACTTCTCTATGCATACTGCGAGGCAACTGTACCCAAAGTTACCGTTACCCTCCGCAAGGCTTACGGTGGTGCCTACATCGTAATGAGCTCGAAGCACATTCGTGGTGATATCAACTACGCTTGGCCCTGCGCAGAGATTGCCGTTATGGGTGCAAGTGGTGCTGTTGAGGTGCTCAACGCCAAGGAGATCGCTGCTTGCGAGACTCCCGAGGCAAGGGCAGAGCTTATCGCACAGAAGGAGCAGGAGTACAAAGACAAGTTCTCCAACCCCTACCGTGCTGCAAGCTATGGCTATATCGACGATGTTATCGAGCCTCGCAACACTCGTTTCCGTGTCATCAGGGCTTTGCAGAGCTTGGCTACCAAGCGCCTCGTGAACCCCGCCAAGAAACACGGCAACATTCCTTTGTAGTGTAACCATAATAAAACAAGAACAATATGAATTGGTCACAAATTTTGTGGATCACTCTGATTGGCTTCCTCGTTGTGGTGCTGACGTTGGTTTTGTTGATTTTCATCATCAAACTCTTCGGTGTGGTGTTTGCCGCTAAGCACAAACAGAAAGTTGCCCAGAAGAGTGCCACCAAGGGAGAAGATGCACCTGCAGAGGTGGCATTGCCCGGAATGGTTACCACGGAGGAGGTTGCCGCTATCGCTATGGCGATTCGTTTGGCTGCCGGCGAGGACCACGACCGCGAGTCGGAGGTTCTCACCATCCAGACCATCAAGCGTGCCTACTCGCCGTGGAACTCCAAAATTCACGGTCTTACCCGTCTTCCCGAACGTAAATAATCAACTATTCAAGAACTGAAAAAAGATGAAAAACTATAATTTGAAAATCAACGACAACGAGTACAAAGTGCAGTTGGACAAACTTGATCACAACTCGAAAACTGCTCGCGTAATCGTTAATGGCACCGAGTATATCGTGGAGGTAGACGGCGTGAAACCTATGCCCACCAGCAAACCCCAGGTGTCGAAAGCTACCTACAACGCTGCAACTCCTGCTGCTGCACCCGCTGCTGCTCCTGCTGCAGCTCCCAAGGCTGCCGCTGCAAGCGGCGCTAAGATTGTTAGCCCCCTGCCCGGTACCGTTTTGAACATCAACGTGGCAGTTGGCGACAACGTAACCGTAGGTCAGACCGTGGCTGTATTGGAGGCAATGAAGATGGAGAACAACATCTCGGCTGACCGTGCAGGTGTGGTTAAGGAGATTTGCGTAAGCAAAGGCGCAATCGTTCAGGAGGGTG
>JAFYRC010000318.1 GCA_017547065.1 Tidjanibacter sp. | reverse complement strand
GTGCAGTGAGGTTTGATCCGAGCCCAGATCAACTCGGATATCCTCATCGGCCAATCGCTCCCAGAGATCGACGACGTTGCCTACATAGGCCATCGATACAATCTCTTTGTTGGCAACGGCCTGACGAATACGCGGAATCAGTTGATCAAGATCGCTGTGCAACTCATCAACCCATCCCTGCTCGTGACGCTTTTCAGCCGCCTTGGGGTTGATCTCGGCCACTACGCTGACAACCTGCGAAATGTTTCCTGCTTTGGGCTGAGCACCAGACATGCCTCCCAAACCCGACGAGACGAACAACATACCGCGCGGATCGGTCTGCCCCTCGGTGTAACGCTTGCGCGCTGCATTCATCACCGTGATTGTAGTGCCATGCACAATGCCCTGCGGGCCAATATACATGTATGAGCCGGCAGTCATCTGTCCATATTGCGATACACCCAAAGCATTCATTCGCTCCCAATCATCGGGTTTCGAGTAGTTGGGAATCACCATGCCGTTCGTGACTACGACGCGCGGAGCCTCCTTGTGCGAGGGGAACAAGCCAAGCGGATGGCCCGAATACATCACCAGCGTCTGCTCGTCAGTCATCATGGAGAGGTATTTCATGGTTAGGCGATATTGCGCCCAGTTTTGGAATACGGCACCATTGCCACCATAGGTGATCAACTCGTGAGGGTGTTGTGCTACCGCCTTGTCGAGGTTGTTCTGAATCATGAGCATAATGGCGGCAGCCTGCTTCGATTGGGCAGGATACTCCTCAATGGGGCGAGCCTTCATCTCATAGTCGGGACGGAAACGGTACATGTAGATGCGTCCGTAGCGTTTCAACTCCTCCACAAACTCCTTGGCCAGCGTTTTGTGATGCTTCGAGGGAAAATAGCGCAAGGCATTCTTGAGGGCTAGCACCTGCTCCTCCGCGGTCAAAATCTCTTTGCGTTTCGGTGCATGGTTGATGGTCTTGTCGTAAGGCTTGGGCGTAGGTAACGTGTCGGGAATACCGGCGCGAATATCCTCTTGGAACTCTTGTAAAGTCATCTTGTTATCCGATTTTTTGTTCGACAATCGCGAGAACCTCCTTCTCGGCAAGGATCGCGGCTTCAGCAATGCGATCAGCCTCTGAGGTTAATGCCTCAGCTTTGATGCGATCTTTTAGACCGGCGGCATTGATGCGGACATTTAAGCGTGCTCCGAGTACGGCACTGCGTGCTGCCAAAGCGCCCACACCGGCATCAGATACCGAATTAGGGTTGCCCACCTCGGCCATGGCTTTTACAAGTGGAAAGACACGGGCCGCTGCCTGCATGGTGCGAAGTGGCACTTCGGTGGCGTAGAGGGTCGCCTCTTGGAGAGCCGCACTACGGGCCGCTTTCTCCTCCTCCGTACTCTTCGGCATGGCGAATACAGCCATGATGCGGTTGAAGGCCTCGGTGTCCTCATCCACTAAATGCAACAATTCGGCCATCAGCATTTGACCGGCCTCCGCATAGTTGGAGAACTCCTCCCAACGGTCGTCCCAACCCGCTTTGTGCGACGAAAGGTTGGCAACCATCGTTCCAAGGGCAGCACCCAAGGCGCCCATGTAGGCCGAGATTGATCCTCCACCCGGAGCCGGCGACTCGCTGGCTGTCTCCTCGGCAAACCCTTTGGTCGTAAGATCGATCAGGCGGTTCGTAGAGTGGTCTGCAATCATATACTCGATTACCTTCTCCTTCGGGTCAAAGGGTTTCAAATCATCCAATCCCATCGATTTGATGGCGATGCGGATGATCTCCTCCTCGGTGATACCTACCGAACGATGTTGTTTTTTGAGGAAATATTTTCCGGCATCAATCAGCGCTCGCTTCGGTACAAGTCCTACAATCTCGGTGCCTGTTACACGTACTCCACGTGCATCGGCTTTGCGACATACCTCGTCAAATGCGG
>JAFYRC010000317.1 GCA_017547065.1 Tidjanibacter sp. | reverse complement strand
GTCACAAAGCCACCATTGGGAGCCGCACACGCACCCTCCACCGAGGAGCGGTTTTTGAGTTCACAGCCAAGGTTATCAAGAGGTTGCGACACGGCGCCAAGCATGCTTACATCTTTCAGTGCGCCGAAGGTATTTGCCACCATAACCCTACCCTCGCCCAGCGAGCACAGCGCCGAGGGGGCAATGATGAGGTTGTCGGCCGAGATCTTCTGTGCCCTACCGAGCACACTCCACGACTGGGTGTCGATCTGCAAGGAGTAGAGCGCACCTGTGGAGATTTTACCGCGGTAGGTACCAAGGGCGTCGTAGTAGGAGCGAGAAACCTCGTCGTCCGAAGGTTCCTCGGCCACCACCGTCAGGCCCAGCACGGCAAGCGTGAGGGTCGAACCATCAACATCCACCACATCCACCGAAGCAACCGTTTCAGGCAAGCCCAACACAGAGAGTGTTGCCACCCACTCGGTACCGAAGGAGTTGTCGAAGGAGTTATACTTTGCCACCGAGAGGGTGCCTTCTGCCAAGCGGAAGGCCAAGACTCCAAGTTCACCCACGGAGGCAACCTTTTGAGGAACAGCCTCTGCGCCCCAGGGGCATTTGGTAATCTTACCGCCAACGGCATAAACAGGGTTACCCTTGTCGGTCACACGCACAAAGTTCGCCTTGTAGAGGCCGCTATTGTCCAAGCCACCGCTACCCTTCACAAAGAGGTCGGGCATAGCCTCGCCTTCGGCCACCACATCTGCACCCAGCACGTTGTGCGAGAGGTTTGCTCCGAGGGCAAAGGGGGCAAGGCCACCATCAAGCGAAGCCACCACTGGCTGACCGCTCACAAGGGCCGTACCGTCCAAAATAGTCACCCCACTCTGTCCGCCATTATTACCGCCCGGCTCCTCCTCGGGCGTTGTACAGCCCCAGCAGAGAGCAACCACAGCGGCCACGGCCACATATATCAAGTTTCGTCTTTTCATACACGATTTTGGTTTTACAAATCAACTATCCTCTCCTCTTAGAAAAGGGTTACTGTGGAGAGTTGGCTGCGGTGGAAGAACATAAACTTACCGCTCTCCACGCCAACAACCAGGTTGGGGCCCTCACTCGTCTCGCCCAACATACAACCCACAGGGGCATTGGAGTGGGCTCCAAGAGCCTTATCCTTACCATTCACCAGGAACTGCCCAGGGTAGGCATAGCGAGGCTCGGTCGAAGTGCCCTCATTATGGAAGTAGAGCACCTGCATACCCGTGTAACCAAGTACCCTTCGGCTCTCGGGCAAACCCCTCTCGGGAGAAGGATAGGACGAACGCTTGATTGTACCCACCAAGAGGTCCAACACTCCGTCGCCATCCCAATCGACAAAGTTGAATTTTCCACGGCCAAACTGCACATTAGTCTCCTCCCTATTATTGTGGCCCGTGATGAACTTTCCATCCACCAACACAGCCTTACCGCCGTCCTCCACGGTAGTGTCGGAGGTCTGCCAGTAGATGTGAAGGGCATTTTCGCCGTCCATAATCATCATCATCACCCTATCGCCAATACGAGCAATGGCGGGCCTCACACGCCACACGCCATAGAGCTCCATACCGTCAATAAAGATTGTACGGGGAGTACCAAGAATGGGATTTGTGGCCGTGCCGATGTTGGGCATATACATATACTTACCCTCGTTGTAGGAGAAGACGATGTCGTAGAGTCCGTCGCCATTCCAGTCGAAGACCGTGGGGCAAAGGTAGCCCCAGCAGCTCTCCCTTGGGCTCTGCAACTCATAGTAGCCTGCCCTCACGCAGAACTCCTCACCGCCCATCTGCATATACTCGCCCTCCAAGAATACGGGCTCCGCGTCGGTACCGTGGTTCTTGAAGAACATCAACCTACCCTCCGAGTTACCCGTAACCACATCCAGCCTACCGTCGCCGTCCCAATCGACAACGTTGGGTACGGTGAGCTAGCCGGAGAAGAGGTCGCCCTCCTCCATCAGCACCAACTCTGCGGCCTTGTAGATGGGGGTACCGAAGGAGTTGCGCTTACCCGAGTAGCGGTAGAGCCACATCGAGCCCTCGCCGGAAGTGATGAAATCGTCGAACTGACCATCTCGGTCGGCATTCACAACGGTGATACGCTTCACGTTGCTACGGTTCACCAACTGCTTGCCGTCGGTGTCCACAAGGTAGTCAGCCACATCGTTCGAGGAGGCCGAGAGGTATTTGAGCGCTCCCGCCTTGTTGGCCATCAGGTAGCCACTCCAATCCTTACCACTCACCTGAGCCACAGTTGTAGGCTCGATAATCACGCAATTGTCCTTACCAACCTGAACAATGTCGGCATCCTGGGTCCAGTCGGGGAGTTTGATTTTGGTGCGATAGATCACACCCTCGGGAATGACGCCGAGGTAGAAGCCTGCGCTATCGTAGAGAGAGTCCTCCACATAGTCGCTCTCGGGCGAACTACCACCCACCGAGTAGCACATAATGGTCAGGTCGGCCGAGGTGCCACTACTATCCACCACAAGGTCGAAGGTCGATACACTATAGGGCACACCCGTGAGTTTGTTGCTATATGTCCACTCCGTACCGAACGACCTCGACTCCCTATCGTAGCGAGCCACGTTCAATTTCGACTTTGTGGCCTGGATACCATAGATTTCGCCGGCAATCTTCACAATCTTCACTGCCGCCGACTCCACATCCCAGGGGGCCGTCTTGATGGCCTGCATGTGAGAGTAGATAAGTCGTCCCTGCGCGTCCACACCGCAGAATTTCGAGTAGTTGAGGCCTCGCTTACCACCATAGGGGCTCGTAAGTCCACCCGTACCGACCACAAAAAGGTCGGGCCAGTAGGAAGAGCTCTCATAGACACTTCCCACCACAACCGAGGAGTAGCAGAAGTCTACCGCCAGAGGTGCGACTCCCTTCGTTGCGCTCGACACAATAGCCTTACCGCTCTCCAGAGGACGTCCGGGGATGATGGTTGGCTTATCACTTTCGTTGGGTGTTGGTTCATATTTTTCCGGCGAGTCGCAGCCGCCTGCCAACACAGCAAGCGACACCACTGCGCCACATATCAACCCTTTTAGTTTCATGGTTTTCTGCATTTGGTATGCGTTCTAAACAGGCGTTATTTACATCTCTTATTTCGACTTCACCTCGTCAATCGACACGGTTGTGACGTCCTTGTGCTCGAAGAAGAAGAACTTACCGCTCTCGCAGCCCACCAGCAGGTTTACACCACCCGAGGTGTCGCCCAGCATACAGGGGAAGGGAGCGTTGGAGTGGGCACCCAGGTAGAAGTCCTCGCCACGGAACTGCAACTGCACGGGCTCCTCAAACTTCATATTCTTGTTGCTACCGGCATTGCGGAACAACATAACCTGCATACCATAGGCTTTGCGTTTGAAGCGCGAGAAGGGAAGGCCCCTCTCAGGCGAGGGATAGGAGGAGCGTTTCACGGAGCCAACCAAGAGGTCGAGGTTGCCGTCGCCGTCCCAATCCACAAAGGCGAGCTTACCACGGCCCTTCTGGCCATAGCGCTCGTTATTCTTGTTGTGACCGCTGATGTACTGACCATTCTTCAGGCGGAGTTTGCCAGCGTCGGCCACGTTGTAGTTGTCCACCCTGTGGTAGAGGTGCAACTCGTTGTCGTCGTCCATAATCACCATAGCCATCTTGCCGTTGATGTTAGCAATGGCGGGCCTTACACGCCAAGTACCCCACAACTCGAGGTTGTCGCACGAGATCACACGGGGAGCGGCGAGCTTGGGCTCGGTAGCGGTACCCTCGTTGAGCATAAGCTCATACTTGGCCTTGGAGCCCGACACAATAACATCCAGCAGTCCGTCGCCATTCCAGTCCACCACCGTTGGGCACAGATAGCCCCACGAAGCCTCCAGCGGGCCCTGAACTACGTGGTAGCCGGGGCGGATGCAGATGGGCTCACCAGCGGCGCAAATACGCTCCGACATCAAGAATTTAGGCTCGCGGTTGGTGCCATTGTTCTTGAAGAAGAGGAGCCTACCCTCCGAGTTACCCGACACGATGTCGAGCACACCGTCGCCATCCCAATCAACCACGTTGGGTACGGTGAGCGAGCCGGAGAAGAGGTCGGCATTGCGCTGCAACACCACTTTGGGCTCCGAGTAGCGAGGCATACCGCTCTGCTTGTCCATACCGAGGAAGCGGTAGTGGTATACAGCACCCTCACCACCGATGATCATATCGCAACGGGTGCCATCGGCCGAAGGGAACGACATGGCTCTTGCACCAAATGTGGGGTGATTGAGAACATTGCCGTCCTCGCCCCTCACGTGGTCGTAGTTTTCGCTTTTGCGTGCGGGCACATATTTCATCGAGCCGAGCGAGGAGGTAACGATGTAGCCATCGAGGCCCTTCTTCTTGTTCTCCACACGAATAACCTTCGAGCCGGAGAGCATAGTTTTGTTGTCGGGAGTAACAAGTTCGTAGTCCTCCACGATGGTCTTCGACCTCAGGTCAAAGGCGGTGTGGTAGACACCATCATAGGGAAGCTCGCCACGATAGATGCTTGCGCCATCGTAGTAGGAGACGGCATTCGCCACGGGATCTTTACCCTCGGTGTCGGCGGGGCGATAGGAAACCTTGTCGCCCGAGAGGATTGCGCAGTCGATAATCTGACCATCCTTACTCCACACCTCAAAGCCTGCAACGGCAGCGGTGCCATTAACAGCAAACTCCTCCACCGATTCGAAGTAGTTACCACTGCGGTGCAGTTTGCCCACGATACACTTCTTGGCATTCATCCAGAAGGCATAGGTAGCACCCTTCTTGCCGTCCTGCCAGATGGTCATACTCGAAGGCTTACCCTTGGCTTTCTTCTCCCAGGGCATTACCACCTCCACGGGCTCGCCATAGATAAGACTACCGTCCTCGGCCACCGACTCAAAGGGGCTGCGGAAGAGGCAGTTGCGCACCTCGGGGGAACCCGAAGCAATCCACACGAAGATGTCGGGGTACTCCTGCGAGGATATGTAGGCATAGCCACGGGGCTGATTGCTGTAGGTCATACCAAACCAGAGGGGCGAGAGTCCCTCCTTTTCGCCCGACTTGATGGGCTTACCGCTCACGAGCGTCTGTGCCGAAGCGGCCGAGGTAAGGGTTGCAAGTGCCAAGCAGCACATCAGAGTGAGTTTAGCCAGAAGTTTCATAGCGTATGAGGTTTTTGTTTTGTCGGAAAATGTATATCGTAAAAATCTTTATTGTCTTGTTCGGAAGTTCTCCACACGGAAGAACGAGAGCATATTTGCGTCGTGCTGACGGTTGGGCAGACCACGCTCTTCGGGTGCTGCCATACGGATAACGGCCACAATGTCGTCGCCGTCAAACTGCCAATCGACATACTGGAAGCCGTGGAAGAATGGGTCGTCGGAGTGCAACAGTTCCCTCTCGACGGTCCAGGTTTTCAGGTCGAGCGAGCTACACAGCGACATCTTGTTGCGCAGCAGGTCGGCGGTGATACCATTGGTGTAGTAACCCTCGGCTTGATTGCCATAGTATTTTTGGTCGGCGGGGTTGGTTATGGCCCAATACTTACCGCTCTGCTCGTCAAACCTGATGGTGAATTTCTTACCACCACCGGGCATTGTATAGAAGCCTGTTGCGGGTGTGAAGGAGATTTTCTTACTGCTCTCCACGTTGACCATAGCCACGGTGCGGCCATAGCGCCTCTCGTCCACCCTCAGGATGTTCACGAGATTACCATCGGGCGTCACCACCACATTACCCTCAATCATCTGCGAGCCTTTCAGACCATTGCCATTCACATCCCAGGTTTTGTCGTAGGTAATCATATTGGTCATAGTCCACGAGCTGGCAGCGAGGAGGTTGGCATCCACGGGGGCCGACATCACAAATACTTTTTTGTTTGTTTCGTTTGTCTCCATAGCCCTCCAAATGCGTCCGTTCCAGATGGCCACGGGCACGGGGGCGGAGTGGAATGCTCCTTCGAGGAGGAGTCCGGAGTTGGCATCTACGGCATCGGTCCAAGTGTAGCCGTTGTCGTAGGAGGCGTGTATTGCCACATTACCTGCCGCATCATCGGCACCCATAACGTAGAGCACGCCATTGTGCAGGAATGTGCTCTCGTAGGACATTTGGAACTGTCCCTTGTTGCGCACCGTCCAAGTCTTACCGCCATCTTTCGAGGCGTAGAAGACAACGTGTTTTCCTGCGGAGTTACGGAGGGGTCCATTACATCCCACCAGCAGCTCTCCATTGGGCAGGCAGATAATGCTGGGGTTTGTAACATTGTGTCCTCTCAAGTTATCGACTTTCGCGATGAGGGTACCGTAGGACTCGGTACCCTGCACCGTGATTTCCGGAGCAAACACGAGCGTACTGACGGCTTGTCCCTCCACTTGGGGAACATCCACCCACTGCATCGGTTTGTCGATTTTGTAGCGATAGAGAGAGTACTGCATACGTTTTGTACCGCTTTCGTTGGCCACCACAAAGGTCTTACCGAGGTCTGTCCATCCGGGGGCATTGATTGGTTCTGTGAAGGCCACATAGACACCACACACCTGCGAGCAGGCAATTTTTTCCACACCACGCATCTCCATCACACTCACTGCACACTTCAACTTTGCCACCTCCGATGGGAGCGACTCGTTGTAGAGGTAGTCCGAGTTAATGGGATAGACACTCTCCTTGGCCACATTGCGCACGTCGATGAGTTCGCCATATACGTTGAGCACGCCATCGTCGGTGATGGGCCACTGGGGTGTGTTGTCGGGCTGCTGCTCTGTGCCGCCAACGCAGGCGGCACAAAACAGCGAAATAAGCAGTCCAAAATGCATAAACATTTTCTCTCTTTTCATCTTTTATAAACGTCCTTATTCAATGACAATCTCAAACTCAAATACCTTGTCCTCAACGGCACCGGTAATCGACTTGGCACGTCCAACCACAACTACCTTGTAGGTACCAGCCTCGTTGAAGGTGTAGGAGAAGGAGCTCTGGGGAGCGTCGGTCTCACTCTGCACCACAACAGGCGTGTCGGTACCAAGGTTGGTGCGCCTTGGAGTTACGGGTTTGGTAATCATGTAGGCATACAAGTTTACGGGAGGCTGGAATGTCGAAGTGAAAATCGCATAGTTGCCCAAAGTCGAGCTGTTTTTGAAGGTGGGGAATGCCGTTGCGTGAGGATACTCTGCATAACCAGAGCCCTCTACCATATAAGCCGTATTGGCATTTGCATTGGCAATCAGGTTGGTAACGGTACCATCCTCGGCACGGCTATTGAGTCTGAAGCTCGAAATGGTTACCTGGGTACGTCCGTGGCCACTAACCTTCTCATCTGCGGGGATGCCGGTTACACGATAGAACATACCAATGGTCAACTCCTTCGAGGTGTCTACATAGGAGGTAATATCCAAATCGGAAGCACCAACCACATAGTTTGATGCCGATGTTGACCAGATGCCATTCGCTTCGGCCTCTGCTTTCGAGGTCGGGAAGTTGAACAAGTCCGAAATATCAGTCCAATTGGCTTTAAGAATCTCTTCCTCGGTGTAGATGCCAATACCGTGGTTGTAGTTGTTCGAAACCTTAATACGGAACAACTCGGGCTGAACATCATCACCATTGACAAGGCCGTAGTTGAACGACATCAAGAGTTGCTCAACGACGTAGCGGTTGGTGTCTTTCCAGAGGTAGTCGTGTCCAACCTCGCCGGTGTAGAGGTCGATAGCGTCGGCCACACCCTCGAAGGTGAAGGTTACGGGCTCGCCAACCTTACCGGTCCTAACCTCGTTAGCCTTGAACTCCTCGGCTGCAACAAAGTCGTTCATTGCAACGGAAAGAGTCTGGGTGTAGTAGCGGTTGGGCTTGAACTCCACGGCGGGCAACTGAATGGTTGCCACAGCGTTGTTCACAGCAACCACCTCGGCAGTGAGGGTACCTGCTGCGTGAGCACCGGGCAGCACAAAGCAGTAGAGGCTCTGGGGAGTAGACGAGAGGGTCATACCACCCTCAACTACCAAAACCACCTCGCCACTACCCTCGATAGCAACGATAGCACCGCCCTCGGTTGTGAGGTCGATGGTTGCATTCTCGGTCGAAAGGTTGGCCGAAGTGGACTTAATCCTCACCTGCTTAACGGGCACCGAAGCGCTCTCTGTAAGTGCAACATCCAGCTTCACGAATGCAAATGCGCTCTCGAAGCAGAGGTTTGCAGCACCGCTCTCCACGGTGAGGGGCTGTGCCATCATAAAGTTCACATCTTTCAGGTGGGCAATGCTACCAACAGCGGTAGCGGTCTGCACCCTGGGCAGAGCGATGGGGAAGTCGCACGCAGGAGCGTTGGCCTCGGCATTGTAGGGAGCGTAGGCATAGTAGGTTGAAGCCTCGCCCTTAACGCTGTAATAGACCTTCTGGGCATCGTTTGCCACGAGGTCGCAGTTGTCGCTACCCTCCACGAGGTTAACATCGTAGCAGTAGTTGCGCCTTGCGTCCTCGGTGCGGTCGAAGATACCAACCTGGTCGGCCTCCTCCCACTTCAGCACGGGAGCCACCTCGCCACTCTCAATGGTGATGCGGGATGCATCACCCGTTGTGGCCACAAACTCCTGTGCACCTTCGATGCTGCCTTGTGTGGGGGCCTCATTGTAGCAACCACACAGCACAGCAGCAACGCCTAATGAAAATATAACTAATTTCTTCATAGCTTTTTTGTCGTTTTATAGGGGTTTATTGCCACTCATCGGGTGTGGGTTGACCAATCGAGCCACCATCGTTCACAACCTTAACGGTTGCCTGGCGCAACACCTCGTAGCGACCGTAGGCGCTGGCGTTCACACCAATGAATGTTGCGGTGTACTCACCGGGAGTGTCGTAGATGTGGTAGTAGGACTTCATAGTGGGATCGGCATAGGCCTTCACAGCCACAGGTTTGTCGAAACCGAGGTTTACATCCTCCTGCTTCTCGATGGGAGCCGAGATTGCCCACACTTTGTGGTCCTCGGAGGGTTTGAACTCTGCACGGAACAGCAGACGGGTGCTGTTAACGTCGGGGAGCGAGCAGGCGGTCTGGTAGCCACCGGTACAGCCCTCATAGCCGGCCTCATAGACAAACTGCCAACCAGCGGTTGCTGCATCGTAGAGCTGGCCCTCGTCAAGACCTGCCTTACCCACAATGCTGAAGTTACCCAAGTTCCACTGTGTACGACCATAGTTGCCG
>JAFYRC010000316.1 GCA_017547065.1 Tidjanibacter sp. | reverse complement strand
GTCGATGCTGTCCCTGAAATTGAGTTTACGGCTCGAGATGTCCACACTCACCACCGTGCGGGCAGTGGTAGGTCGGGTCTGTTTCTTAAACTCGCTGTTGCTGATGGCCTCCAGGCGGTCGATGGCGATGGTGGTGGTGATGTTACCAATGGCCACCATGGCCTTCTTACCCTTGATCGAAAGCACCTCGCCCACGCCCTCCTGGCCTACGATGCGCACCTTGGCACCCACCACAACGGGCAACACTTTGGGCTCCTCAACCTTCACTTCCTCCACCGCTTCGCCCCTCTGAGCCTTACGCTCAGCACGTTTCTGGCGGCGGCGTTCGATCTTCTCCATCTCCCTCTCAACCCTCTCACTCTCAGCCGAAAGGTAGTCCACGCCGTTGATCACATTCTCCTTCAAGGCCTCAATCTCACGGCGCGCCAGGCGGGTTGTCTCCTTCTCGGCCTGCGACTCACGGATGACACGCACGGTGTTCTCGATGGTACGGTTGGTCTGTTCAAGGATACCCTTGGCGTCCTCCTTAGCTTGGCGGATGATGGCCGCGCGCTCCTCTTTGAGTTTGGCAAGCCTCTCGGCATACTCGCTCTCCATCTCCTCCACACGCCTATCGGCAATGCGGATACGCTCACGCTTCTGCTCCCAGTAGTTACGGTTGCGAGCCACCTCGCGGAGCTGGCGTTCGAGGTTGATAACCTCCGAGCCGGCCTTCTCCGAAGCGCTGCGAATGAGCTCCTCGGGGAGTCCAATCTTGCGGGCAATCTCAATAGCGAAGGAGCTACCCGGCTCGCCCATTTCAAGACGGAAAAGGGGCCTAATATTTTGCACATCAAACATCATCGCTCCATTGGAAACTCCTCGGTGGTTGGATGCAAAATACTTGATGTTTGTATAGTGAGTAGTGATGACTCCATAGGTGCCCCTTTCGAGGAAACGCTCCAACATAGCCTCGGCAATGGCACCGCCAATCACGGGCTCCGTACCGCTACCAAACTCGTCAATCAGGATGAGCGTGTGCTCGGACGAGGCCGAGAGCATACGCTTCATATTGAGCAGGTGCGAGGAGTATGTACTCAGGTCATTATCAATGCTTTGCTGGTCGCCAATGTCGATATAGATAGCCTCAAAAATGGGCAACTCACTCACCGACGAGGCAGGGATGGGCACGCCACACTGGAACATATATTGCAGCAATCCCACGGTCTTCAAGCAGACCGATTTACCGCCCGCATTGGGGCCCGAGATTACCAATATTTTGCGCTGCTTGTTGAGCACCAAGTCCAGAGGCACGACCTCCTTATTCTCCCTTGCGTGGCTCTGTTGCAGCAGTGGGTGGCGGGCATTCGTGAGGCGCAGCATTCCGTCCTCCGACACAATGGCCCTGTAAGCCTCGTTGCTCACCGCCCAGCGAGCCTTGGCACGCACCATATCGAAGGTGGCAAGGTAGGCGCCACTCTCGGCCAGCTCCTTACTATATGGGCGGATGGAGGCGGTCAGCTCCGTGAGGATGCGAATCTCCTCCCTGCGGGCCGCATACTCCAACTCTTTGAGGGCATTGTTGATCTCCACAACCTCCACGGGCTCGATGTAGACGGTCTTACCGGTGGCCGACTCGTCGTGAACAAAACCCTTCAATTTGCGCTTGTTGGATGCGCTCACGGGAATCACGGGGCGGCCGTCGCGAATCGACAGCGAGGCGTCGCTCTCCACAAGACCCTGACGTATGGCCGCGGCCAGCACC
>JAFYRC010000315.1 GCA_017547065.1 Tidjanibacter sp. | reverse complement strand
GCCGTAAGATGGAGTACCGCTACCCCGTGATTGGCGTGGGCGGTGTGATGAGTGCCGAGGATATTCAACGCCTCCTGGACGCCGGTGCAAGCCTTGTGCAGTGCTACTCGGCGGTGGTCTATGAGGGCCCCGGCTTTGCGGGCAAGGTGTGTCGTAAGCTCGCCACTATGACTCCCGCGGACGCCCAGCCCCAATAGCTCCACGTTCCCCGATTTTCCCGAAACAATATTTTTAGTTTTTCTTTGATGAAAGCAGAGATTATAACCATTGGCGATGAGATTCTCATCGGCCAGATTGTTGATACCAACTCCGTGTGGATGGCCCAGCGACTGGGCGAGATAGGCCTCTCGGTGCGCCGCAAATACTCCATTGGCGACCGCAGGGAGGAGATTGTTAGTGCCGTTGAGGAGTCGCTCGCGGCCTCCGATGTGGTGCTCATTACGGGTGGCCTTGGCCCCACGAAGGACGATATTACAAAGAAGGTGCTGGCCGAGATTTTCTCCTCGCGCCTTGTGCGCCACGAGGAGACCTACGCACGAGTGGAGCGTATGATGACCGCCAGGGGTATCGAGTTTAATGCCCTCAATCAGAGTCAGGCGCTCGTGCCCGAGTGCTGTGTGGTGTTGCCCAACCACAAGGGCACAGCCCCCGGAATGTGGTTTGAGAGGGGTGAGAAGGTGGTTGTGTCGCTTCCGGGTGTGCCTTTCGAAATGGAGGCGATCATGATTGAGAGCGTACTGCCCCGCCTGAAAGCTCATTTTAACCTCCAATCGGTTGTTCACCGCACGGCCATCACCTATGGCATTGCCGAGAGTATGCTCGCCGAGCGCATTGCCGACTGGGAGGACGCTCTGCCCGACTACCTCCACCTTGCCTACCTGCCTTCGCCCTCCCAACTACGACTTCGCCTTTCGGCCTACGATGTGGATAGCGAGCAGGCACAACGAGAGATTGAGGCCCAATTCAAGACTCTTATGCCCCTGCTGGGCGACCACTTTGTGGGGTGGGAGAGCGACACTTTGCAGAGTGTTGTGGCGGCCATTCTCACCGAGAGGGGCGAAACTCTGGCGGCTGCCGAGTCGTGCACGGGTGGTGCGTTGAGCGCCAAGTTTACGGCTATGAGTGGCGCTTCCGACTATTTCTGGGGCGCAGTGGTATCCTACGATAACAGCGTGAAGGAGAATGTGTTGGGTGTGAGCGGCGAGGATATTGCCACCTATGGCGCCGTGAGCGAGCAGGTGGCATGACAGATGGCCGAGGGAGTGCGCCGAGTGTGTGGCACAACCTATGGCGTTGCCACCACGGGCATTGCCGGCCCCACGGGCGGTAGCGACGAAAAACCCGTCGGCACGGTGTGGTGTGCGGTTGCGGGCCCCCGAGGTACCGTTGCACAAATGAAGGTCCACGGCCGCCTGCGTGCGCAGAACATCGACCGTGCATCAAGTGCCGCCATCAACCTCCTCCGACTCTACCTTTTGGGCCGTTAATCATTGGGGTGATTAAACAAAAAAGTCTGGCAGAAATGCCAGACTTTTTTGTTACTATTTCTTTTCGAGTTCTATTTTTACATCCTTGACGTATTTACCCAAATTCCAATTGCCATCACCACCACCGACATAATCCTCTCTGTTGAAGACTATGGTGGTGTCGGCGGGTGCAAACTCTCCGCCATTTTCCTCACCGTCCACATCCTCAATAATCAACTCCAATGTGGGGAGTGAGGTATCTCCTCCTTGCAGAGTGAAACGACCATTGTAATTGGTAGCACCCATTATAAGAGTGTCGGTAATGGTCTGGTCCTTTGTATTATATGTCACTATTTGCCCAACTCTGATGCCGGCACTAGGGGGGTTCTCTTTGTCGGTAACGTCGATGTTGGCCACATATTCAGCGTAGGGGCAACCGTACATAGGGGGCTCCGGAACGATAACGGGGGAGCCATACATTACTTTGCCAATCTCACATCCTGTTGCAGCGGTGGCAAAACCCAGCAGGGAGAGAATTTTATATGTCAATTTGGTCTTCATAGGGACGTGCTTTTTATTCATACGCACTCATAAACCCAAATGTTTCACAATGAACTAAAAATCTTGTGTACTCAAATTGTGTTCCAATAAAAAAAAAGTCTGGCCTGTTTTTTTGAAATAGCGGTCAGCCTATACAAAAAAAAGGTCGGCAATGTTGCCGACCTTCTTTTGTTACTCTTTTTCGTTGAGTTGGAATTTCACTCGCTTTGTAGCGGTGCCCTTAAACCAACCACTTTCGCCGGGATCCTTGTAATCATTAGAGTCGAACAGAGCAAAAGCATTTGCACTCTCAAACTCACCGCTGTTTGCGGTACCATCGATGTCCTCGGCCACAAGTTTAATTTCGTTTTGTGGCCATCCGGTATACTTTATTGTACATTTACCATGGAAGTCGGTTAGTGCTTCCGGTATTTCGTATGAGTTTTCTGTAATGACACTGACTTTGATACCGTGAATAGGTTTTTCCTCCTCGTCCACAACCTCTGCGTTGATAATATAGGTAGCGCTCGGGGTGCCATACATACACAAATTACCACCTCCGCCAATCTCGCTGAGGGCTTCGCACGAATTTGCTGCGGTTGAAAATCCCAGCAGGGCGAGCAGTTTTGCAGTCAGTTTCGCTTTCATAGTAGTGTCGTTTTTGTGTTACCTTTACATTATAGACGCACAAATATACAAAAAAGTTGCACCGAAGTACAACTTTTTTGCAAAAAAGAATATTCCTAAATTTCTATACTACAAGGTGGAAGGCAATGTGGAGAGTGCTGCATTGAGGCGAGTGAGGGTCTCATCCTTGCCCAACACGGCACACATATCATACATACCAAAGCCCTTGGGCTCGCCCACGATGCAGAGCCTCCAAGCGTTCATCACGAGGCCCATGGGGATCTCGTTGGCGGCAATCCATGCGCCACACACTTTCTCCAACTCCTCGGTGGTGAACTCCTCGATACCCTCCAAAATGGTCTTCAACTCGCCCATAATACGGGGAGCGTCGGCCTTCCAATACTTCTTGGTGGCCTTCTCGTCGTAGGCGGTGGGAGCCTCAAAGAGGAACGACGACAAGCCCCAGAACTCCTCGGGGAAGGTGGCCCTCATCTTGATTTGTGCCACGATGCGGAGAGCCTTCTCACGCTCGATGGTGATGCCACGCTCGTTGAGCTGTGCGAGGTAGATATCTGCCAACTCCTCGTTATCACGGGTGTGCATATACTGTGCGTTGAACCAGTGAGCCTTATCGGGGCTGAACCTTGCGCCCGACTTACCTACACGCTCCAACGAGAATGCCTCAATCAGCTCGTCCATATTGAAAATCTCCTGCTCTGTACCAGGGTTCCAGCCGAGCAGTGCGAGCATGTTGATGAAAGCCTCGGGGAAATAGCCGTCCTCACGGTAACCGCGCGATACCTCACCCGAAGGAGCAACAAACTTCAAGGGGAATACGGGGAAGCCCAACTTGTCGCCATCACGCTTGCTCAACTTGCCCTGACCTGTGGGTTTCAACAACAGGGGAAGGTGTGCAAACTCGGGGCGGCTCTCCTCCCAACCGAATGCACGGTAGAGGAGGTAGTGGAGGGGCAACGAAGGCAACCACTCCTCACCACGGATAACGTGGCTGATTTCCATCAGGTGGTCGTCCACGATGTTTGCCAAGTGGTAAGTGGGAAGTGCATCAGCCGACTTGTAGAGCACCTTGTCGTCAAGAGTCGAGGTGTTCATCTCCACGTGGCCACGAATGAGGTCGTCCATCTTCACAACCTCGTTCTCGGGCATCTTGAAGCGGATAACCCACTGATCGCCACGAGCTTTGCGCTCCTCAACCTCCTCGGCCGACAGGCGCAAAGAAGTTGCGAGCTGCTCCCTTACGGAGTAGTTGTAGCAGAAGGTTTCTCCCTTGGCCTCCAACTCGGCACGCAGAGCGTTGAGCTCCTCGGGGGTGTCGAAGGCGTAGTAGGCGTGGCCACTCTCCACAAGTTGGAGTGCATATTTGAGGTAGATCTCCTTGCGCTCGCTCTGGCGGTAGGGGGCGTGGGGGCCGCCCTCACGAACACCCTCGTCAATCTTGATACCGCACCACTCGAGCGACTCCATAATATACTCCTCTGCACCCTCAACGTAGCGGGTCGAGTCGGTATCCTCAATGCGGAGGATGAAATCACCACCCCTCTGACGTGCAAAGAGGTAGTTGTAGAGTGCGGTACGAACACCGCCAATGTGGAGTGCGCCGGTAGGCGAAGGCGCAAAACGAACTCTTACTTTTCTTTCCATAGTTTTTTGGGTCTAACGTCAAACGACTAACGTCAAACGTCTATTTGTTATTAACTTAATTGATTTCCTTTTTTTCTTTTTCATCTAACGACTAACTACTAATGCCTAACGTCTATTTTGATTTTCGACCGCAGGTCGTCGCATTAGACGTTGGACTCTCGATGTTAGACGTTGAAGAGGAAGTGCATAATGTCGCCATCCTGCACGATGTACTCCTTACCCTCGATGCCGATTTTGCCGGCCTCACGGCAAGCCTTCTCGCTGCCGAGTGCAACATAGTCGTCATACTTGATAACCTCGGCACGGATGAAACCACGCTCGAAGTCGCTGTGGATAACACCTGCGGCCTGGGGTGCTTTGTAGCCACGAGTGTAGGTCCAAGCCCTCGACTCGTCGGCACCAGTGGTGAAGAATGTTTCAAGACCGAGCAGTGCGTAGGCAGCCTTGATAAGACGGCTCACACCCGACTCCTCAATGCCCAACTCCTCCAAGAAGATCTGACGCTCCTCGTAGCTCTCCAATTCGGCAATGTCGGCCTCGGTAGCAGCAGCCACAACCAACAACTCGGCATTCTCCTCCTTGATAGCTTCGCGCACAGCCTCCACGTGGGC
>JAFYRC010000314.1 GCA_017547065.1 Tidjanibacter sp. | reverse complement strand
GCCTCGTGGACTCGCGCAAGGCTATCAACGACGCCATTACCAAGTGTAGCGACGAGGGTGGTGGTCGTGTTGTTGTACCCGCAGGTGTGTGGGCTTGCAACGGCTCCATCATTCTGAAAAGCAACGTCAACCTCCACGTGTCGGAGGGCGCAACAATCCTTTTCAGCGAGAAGACTACCGACTATCTGCCCGCCGTGTTGACCGTGTGGGAGGGTACCGAGATGTTCAACTACTCGCCCTTCGTCTATGCCTACCACTGCAACAATGTGGCTCTGATTGGTAAAGGTACGCTCAACGGACGTGCTAAAAATGGTTTTGCCAAATTCCGTCCACAGCGTTCGGCAATGCAGAGCACACTGCGTCAGATGGGTATCGACCAAGTGCCCGTGCGTGAGCGTTACTTCGGCGCGGAGTCGATTATGCCCCCCAGCATGGTACAGCCCTTCGGTTGTAAGAACGTGTTGATTGAGGGCGTGACACTGCTCGACAGCCCCTACTGGGTAATCCACCCCGTATTCTGCGACAACGTAACTGTGAGGGGGGTGACCATCAACAGCTGGAATCTCAACAACGACGGTTGCGACCCCGAGTACACCACCAACGTGCTCATCGAGGACTGCACCTTCACCACCGGTGACGACGCAATCGCAATCAAGGCCGGTCGTGATCAGGACGCTTGGCGCGTGGGTCAGAAGACCGCCAACATCGTAATCCGCAACTGCCACTTCAAGTCGCGCTGCAATGGTTTGTGCATCGGTAGCGAGATGGCCGCAGGTGTGGAGAATGTCTACATGTATGACGTGGTAATCGACCGTTGTTACAGCGGTATCTACTTCAAGTCGAACCTCGACCGTGGCGGTTTCATTCGCAACGTGTGGGTGAACAACGTGGTGTGTGACTTCGTGAAGACCGCCTTCATCCGTTTCGAGACCAACTATCATGGTGCAAGGGGCGGTTTCTACCCCACCATTTTCGAGAACTTCGAGATTAGCAACGTGGTGGGTAACAAGTCGGCCGAGTGCGGTTTCTACGCCGTTGGTATCGAGGGCTACGAGATGCGCAACATCCACCTCAACAACGTGGAACTCAAAGAGTGCCCCGTGCCCTACATGCTCAAAAACACCCGCAACGTGGTGTTCGACAACGTGGTTATCAATGGTGAGTTGATGGAGCAAAGGCCCGACTACACCACCCAGGATAACCTCCAACTCAAAACAGACTAACAAAAACACACACAAAACAAAGCACCCCGTTATGAACAAAAAGGCTTTGTTACTTACACTGACCCTTGCGCTCCTCACCCTCCGCGGTGAGGCGCAGGGGGCTTTTTCGCAATCACTCCTCAACAACTCACACGACGTTGAATCGCTCCACTCGTGGGGTCCCTACTCCAAGCGCTATGCCGGCATTTCGCACATTGCCAACATGCAGAGTGGTGTGATGGTCGATTTCTCCGTTATGCCGGGCTACTACCGCAGGAGCTATATGGTGCCCAACGTGCTCTACGAGTCGGGCTACCACCCCTGGCGATGCAACCCCGAGATGACAAAAATCACCTATCGCTATGAGTTGGAGTGGAAGGACAGAGTCTTTGTGGATGTAACCTACCACCTGCTCGACGAGCAAAGGGTGCTGGTGGAGATGGAGTGTGTGAACAACACCTCCGTCAATCAGAACATTCTGTTGCAAAACGTGGCCTCGCTCGCCTGTGCCGAGGAGTACCCTACGGTGGCTCTCAGTGGAGCCGAAGGGGTGAGCGTGCTCCACGGTTGCGACTACACTCTCTTTGAGCCCGCCATCAAGAAACACAACTACGCACTCGTCTACGACGGTTGGCGCAGGGGCGAAAAGAGAGATTCAAGCTCCTTGTCGGGAAGTGTGCTGGCCGACTTTGGCGAGAGCAAAGGCGACAAGGTAGCCTATAATTTCGGCACCTCGGAGGTGGGCCGAAAGGTGGCTGTGAGGTACAAGGCCCCCAAGGGTGCCGAGTGCAACCTGACGGTGGCAGGAGTGGAGGTGAGTCTGCTCGGCAGTGGCGACTACCAGGTGGCTCTGCTGGATGCAGAGGTTCCCACAGGTGGCCAGCTCGTGGTGG
>JAFYRC010000313.1 GCA_017547065.1 Tidjanibacter sp. | reverse complement strand
CGAGGGCCACATGGAGGATATTGTATTGGGCTACAACAACATCGACAAATACATTAACAACCCCGGCGAAAGGTTTCTGGGTGCCTGCGTGGGTGTGGTTGCAAACCGCATCGGCGAGGGCCGTTTCACACTCAACGGCAAGAGATACACCACCCCGCAGAACAACAACGGACAGACACTCCACGGTGGACTCAAAGGCGTTGATATGGTTGTGTGGGATGTTGTTGAGGTGAGCGACAATGCCATCACTCTGCACTATCTTGCAGCCGACGGCGAGGAGGGTTTCCCCGGCAACAGGGACATCACGATGACCTACACACTCACCGAGCAGAATGAGTTCCAGGTAGACTACACCATTACCACCGACGCCCCTGCGCTTGTCAACATCTCCCACCACTCCTTCTTCAACCTCAAAGGCGAAGGTAATGGTACCATTCTTGACCACGTGTTGACAATCGCTGCCGACCATGTTACCCCCACCAACGAGTGGCTCATCCCCACAGGCGAGGTGCTTAATGTGGAGGGCACTCCCTATGATTTCCGCGAGCCCCACGCAATTGGCGAGCGTATTGACACTCCCAACGAGCAGCTCACCTTTGGTAAGGGTTATGATGCCAACTGGTGCCTGAGTCGCGAGGATAATGGTAAGATTGAGAGCGTAGCAACGCTCTATTGCCCCGAGAATGGCCGACACATGGAGGTGTTGACCGACCAGGTGGGCCTTCAATTCTACTCCGGCAACTTCTTCGACGGCACAACCACGGGTAAGTATGGTCGCACGCTCGACTTCCGCGAGTCGGTGGCACTCGAAACACAGAAGTGGCCCGATGCAATCAACCACTCCAACTTCCCCTCCATTGTGCTCAATCCACAAGAGGAGTACACCCACACCTGCATCTATCGTTTCTCGACCAAATAAGTCAGAGGGCATTTAATAAAAACAAAAAAGACGGTTACCCAATCGGGTAGCCGTCTTTTTTGTTTTGTGGGCCCAGGGGGGCATGATCCCACGACCTTCGGATTATGAGTCCGCTGCTCTAACCAACTGAGCTATGGGCCCGCTTTTCAGCCCACAAAAGTAGTAATAATTTTCGATATTCAAAACCCCGCTCCTATTTTTGGCGCAAGAGTTTCGGAGCTGCACTCTCCAACCTAACCTACCAAAGGGTTACAGTGGTGAGGTCGTAGTGATTGAAGAAGTAGAAGTTACCGCTCTCGCAACCAACCAACAGGTTCACACCACGCGAGGTGTTGCCCAACCTGCACGCCGCAGGAGAGTTGGCGTGTACGCCCAGGCGGTAGTCTACACCTCGCAGCTGGAACTGACGGGGGTAGGCAAAGCGGAACGAGCCATTCGTGCCCACATTCTCAAACCACAACACCTGCAATCCCCTACTGCGCGAAGCAGGAAGGCCCAATGTGGGCGAAGGGAAGGATGATTGTGCAGGAGTGCCAATAATAAGGTCGAGGTCGCCATCGCCATCCCAATCGACAAATTCGAGCTTCTCACGGCCGCAATAGCCAAGACTATCATACGACTCGGAGGGTGGCAAACAACCCGTGATGATGTTGCCGTTTTGGAGCAGCATACATCCCCTATCAACCACTGCGTCGTTGGTCTTTTTCTCATAGAGGTGAATGGCGTCGTCGCCATCCATAATGGCAATATACAGTTTGCCGTTCACACTCGCCACACCGGGTCGGCAACGCCACACGCCATAGAGTTCCAAGCCGTCGAGTTTAATCACACGGCGGCGGCCCAAGCGTGGAGCCGTCGGGGTTCCCTCGTTGAGCATATACTCAAACTTACCCTCGTTGGTGGAGAAGACAACGTCCAGCAATCCGTCGCCATTCCAGTCGACCACATTGGGGCAAAGATAGCCCCAACCTGCCTCCAAGGGGCCCTGCACCTCATAGTAGCCCGCGCGGAAGCAGATAGGCTCGCCATCCGAGCAGAGGTATTCCCAATCGCCAAATGCAGGCGAGAGGTCGGAGCCTCGGTTTTTGAAGAAGAGGAGTCGGCCCTCCGAATTACCTGCCACAATATCGAGCACTCCGTCGCCATCCCAGTCTACAACCGAGGGAACGCTCAACGAGCCGGGATAGATATTTCCATTCTGCTGCATCACAGGCACACCATCCTCAAAAATGGGAGTGCCATCGGCATTCAGGCGGCCCGAGAAGCGGAAGAGGTAGAGCATACCCTCACCCGAGGTAATAAAGTCGTTGGCAATCTTATCGTCGTCGGCAGCCACGGCGCATATATTACCCATAACATTATTATTCACAAGCACTTCGCCCTCGTCGTTATAGAGGTAGTCAACAAGCGAGCCCTTGGCCGCAGGCAGCCATTTGAGCGTACCAAACTTATTGCCCAACACATAGCCATCGAAAGCCTCTGTGGAGATGCGTGTCAGGCCCTGACCTGCAATAATCACCTCATTCTCGGCACTAATCTGGCTCACAACGTTGCTTTTCAACTGACCGTTCGAGCGGTTGAAAGTCATCGAACAGACATCCGACTTGGGCAACAGACCACGGTAGATACCCTTACTATCGTAGTAGCTCTCCGTAAGGTTGTCCATGGGCGGTGTGGAAGGTTTGGTGTGGTTAACAAGGAAAATAACCTCGTAGCTATCCGCATTCACCTTCACGTCAAAGCCCGTAACGCCATTGGTGAGATTCAGCGCATCGAGTTGCTCATTGGAAATCTGCGTAAAAATCTTGGTGCTCTCGTCGTAGGTCGACACGCGGAAGCGTGTAGAGGAGAGGAAGAAAGCATAGATTGTGTCTCCGATCTCCATCACCCTCACAAAGCGGCTATCCCAATCCCACGATTGGCCCTCAATGGGCTGTGGATCGCCGTAAATAAGGCGACCGTCGGCGGTCTTACCCTTGTACTCACACAAGTGCACGCCGGTCTTGCCACCATACTTGGCGTCCAAGCCGAAAGTACCACTCACAAACAGGTCGGGGTACTCCTGCGAGCTCATATAAACCGCACCCAGCAGCGCATTAGCTGTGGTTTTGGTCAGGTTGAGCGGCGATAATCCATCGGTGGCAATGGCGGGCACGGGCTCGCCACTCACCAGTGCAGCACCCGCCAGCGGAGGCAACACAATGGGTTGATCATCGGGAGTGGGCGTTGGTGTTTCGGGCGTCGTACACCCTACAAACATCACTCCCACGGCCAGAGATACACAAAGCCATAGTTTCTGCAAACTCTTCATCATTTTCCCTATTTCTGCTGTTTGTTGCGCTCGTCAATGGTAATGGTGGTCAGGTCGGCACGATTAAAGAAGAAGAAACGTCCACTCTCGCAGCCCACCAGCAGGTTGGCACCATTGGTGGTGTCGCCCAACATACAAGGCGTGGGGCCATTGGCGTGCTGACCTATATATATATCCTCACCTTTCAACTGGAACTGCACGGGCTCGCTAAATACGGGTTTTTCGTTAGTACCCACGTTCTTCATCAACAACACCTGCAAAGCCTCGTAGGATTTGAGTGTTCCATTGGGGAGACCCCTCTCGGGAGTGGGAATACTTGCGGTACGAGGAGTACCAATCAGGAGGTCCAACAATCCGTCGCCATCCCAATCGTAGAGGTTCAACCTACAACGTCCCCAGGTACCGAGTCGTGGATTGCGGGCACTGTGGCAGGTAATCGGAGCACCCGTGTCGAGGAGCACCTTACCACCATCACAAACCCTATAATCGCTCACCCTCCAATAGAGGTGGATGGCATCGTCGTCATCCAAAATCATCATCGCTACCCTATCGCCAATCTTTGCCAGCGCAGGTTTCACACGCCATGTTCCCCACAATGGGAGCATGTCGAAGTGAATCTTCTTGGGTAGGTCAAGCTGGGGATTCTCTTTTGTACCGCAGTTGAGAGCCACATAGTAGGAAGCCGTAGCGTCGCTCCACACGAGGTCGAGCAGGCCGTCGTCGTTCCAGTCGAAGACATTGGGCGCAGTGTAGCCCCACGAAGACTCCATCGGGCCCTGAACGTCGTAGTAGCCGGGCCTGGAAATCAAATCACGACCACCTGCCTGCAGACGCTCACCCTTCCAGTGGAAATCGGGCTCCAGGTCTGTACCCCTATTCTTCCAGAAGAGAAACTCGCCCTCGGAGTTACCACTAACAATGTCGTGCACACCGTCGCCGTCCCAATCGACAACGTTGGGCACACCGAGTGTACCCGAGTAGATGTGGCCATTCTCCATAAGTAAGGTACGAGGCTCGTCGTAGAGTACACCTTTGGGGTGTGGGCCGAGGTAGGAATAGCACTCAAAAGTACCCTCGCCGGCAACCACAAACGATGTGGGATTACCCTCTGCATCGGGGAAGGGGATGATACGTCCGCCCTCGCGCTCGTAGTCCATAGGCTGCTCGTCGAAGCCCCACACATAACGAGGCTCGGAGGGACAACGGGGGTCAATATACATCAACGCACCGAGGCGGTTCAGAGCCACATAGCCATACCTATCACCGCTGTGGTTCACTCGTGCTACACTCTTCATTGCCAACATGTGGTTCTTGTCGGTCAGCTTCTCGCCAATAACCGCTTCGCCAAAGTTGCGCAGAATGAAGCGTTTTACGCCTGCATAGGGCAGCTCGCCACGGTAGATACCTGCACCGTCGTAGTAGGATGCGATACCATCGTAGTCAGCAGGGCGGTACTGGGCTTCGTTACTATAAGCGATTGCCACCTCTACCGAGCCATCGGCCAGAGGAGTTGCAGCAACATCAATCTTGTGCGACAAGCCTTCCGATTCGAGCGTTCCTACCCTCACCAACTCGTTGGTCTGCTCATCGTAGCGAGCAATGAAGAGTTTCGATTTGGTCTCTCTCCACAGCGAGTAGACCTCGCCATAGAGGTTGAAGACGCAACCGTGAGAAGGCATATTCTTCGGCGTACCCCAGCAGCATTTGATTTTGCGGGGTCTTGTAAAGACAGGGTTACCCTCCTCCGTGGTGTAGAGATAGTCGCACACAAAAAAGCCACGAGCGTTACTCTTACCGCCATCGGAAGCAAGGAATAACGATGGTTTATCACGACCTTCGAGGTAGGCGTATCCCACGGGGAACTGGTGGTAGACAAACGGAAGTGTGAGAGGTGCGAGGTGTTTCTCGCCACCACCCAACAGCGGTTTGCCACTTTTGAGTTTGGTCTGGGCGCTTGCCTCAAAGGCAAACACCCCAACCAACATACATATTGCTACAATCAATCTACGTTTCATTACCATTCACTTATTTTTATACAAGAGACCTTCCAGCCCCAAACGAGGCTGAAAGGTATCCCTCTTTTCGTTGTTCTATCAGGCCTACTCGGCGGCAATCTGCTCGGTCGAGTCGGAGAGTTTCACAAGCACAATCGCATCGGTAGCTTCACCGTTTTTCCACTTGTTTTCAGTGGCGTTATATAATAGGTGACGATTTTTCTCTGCACCGGAGCTTGTTCGAGCCTGCATACCCTTGCCTTCTACATCAAAGAAAGTCCAATCGGCAACAAATTTACCACTAATACCATTGGCATCATCATCGTGATACTCTTTGGTACAAATGATGGGACCCGCAGTATTCTCACGGCACCAGCAGATGAGTTTCTTATTAACGGCCGACACAAGGTTCCAAGCCT
>JAFYRC010000312.1 GCA_017547065.1 Tidjanibacter sp. | reverse complement strand
GGTTATCTCCAACGTTACCTACGAGGGCTACACGGTCAACAGCGAGGGCGATATCAACTTCCCCGTGTTGGGTAAGATCAAGGTGGGGGGTATGACTCGCGAGCAGCTCTCCGACCACTTGCAGAGTATTCTCAGCAACGTAATGCCCGACCCCGTGGTGACCATCAGCTTTGTGAACTTCTACATCACCGTTATCGGTGAGGTTGCAAGGCCCGGCACCTACAACTTCCCCGGCGACAGGCTCACCCTGCTGGAAGCCATTGGCTTTGCAGGCGACCTGACCGTCTATGGCGAGAGGACCAAGGTGATGGTTATCCGTGAGGAGAACGGCCAGCGCCACGTGGAGGTTCTCAACCTCAAATCGAAGGACATTTTCAACTCGCCCTACTTCTACCTCAAACAGAACGACGTTGTCTACATCGAGCCCGTGAGCGCGAAGGCAAAGAGTGTGTCGACCTTCACGACCTACTTCCCCGTCATCACCTCGCTTGCATCGTTGGGTACTTCGATTGCAATGATCATCTACTACATGTCTTACGTTTCACGCGTTAGGTAAAACAGACTCTCGACAATTATGGAATACAACAATACAAACAACAGCTATCCTCAGCCCGCAGGCGAGGAGCAGAACTCGGAGTTGTCGCTCAAATCCATCTGGCGATTCTTTGTCGGCAACTGGTTTTGGTTTTTGATTTCGGTTGTAGTGTGCCTTGGTGCAGGCTTCCTCTACAGCAAGGTTACCCCCAAGATTTACTCGTCGAGCGCACTGATCTATGTGGACGAAAACTCGTCGAGGAGTGTGAAGTCGGACGTTACCACAATGACCAACTTCCGTATGATGCGCCAGACCTCGGTGGTTGACAACGAGGCTGCCATCCTGCGTTCGCGCTCACTGATGAACAAGGTTGTGGAGAACATGAACGCCAACGTTCTCTACTACGTTCCCGCCAAGTTGCGCAAGGTGGAGGTTTATGCTCCCACCGTACCCTTTGAGGTGGTGCTCGACTCACTGTCGGCTCCCTTCATCATGGACATCAACGTGTTGGAGGACGGCACTTACAGCGGTAAGATTGAGTATACCAAATATGGCGAGGACCACGAGGAACTCTTCACCGCAAGCCTCAACCAGCCAATCTATGGCGGCATGGGTATTGTGCGCATCGTGGAGAACGAGCACTACAAAGCCCCCGTTGTGGAGAACACCGCCAAGGAGAACGGCAAGGCTCCCAAGAAGGCCAAAAAGAAGACCACTCCCCGCTATATTGTCAGGGCCGGTAGCGTAAAGGGCTATGCCCGCGTGCTGCTCTCCAACCTGAGCGTTGCTCCTTCGAGCAAAACCACAAGCCTTATCAGCGTGGGTATCAAGACCGCCGTACCCCAGAAGTCGGCCGACATTGTCAACGAGCTCATCCGCGTATATAACGAGGACGCCAAAGAGGGCGAGAGGGCTGTTGCAAAGGCTACCATGGAGTTTGTGGACGAGAGGCTTGCCATTGTTGGTGGCGACCTGGACGATGTTGACTCGTCGGTAGAGAAATACCGCAAGAGCTCACGCACCGTCAACTCCACCACCGAGGCCAACCTCTATGTGCAGGCGCTCGCCAAACTCGAAGACCAGGCCACACAGGTGGCTGCACAGATCAGCATCCTCAACGACGTATACAACAATGTGGTTAGCATCTTGGGTAAGCCCGAGGTAATCCCCAGCCTTGGTGTGGATGGCGATAGCGCCCTTTCGGCCCTCATCACCAACTACAACAACGCCGTGATTGCCTACATCGCCGTTGGTGGCGACGCCATGCTCAACAACCCCTCTGTGAGGACCCGTAGGGAGAGCCTGATGGAGTTGCAGAGCCCCCTGCCTACCTCCATCCTCAACCACCGCAACTCGTTGGAGGTACAGCTCCGTTCGCTCAACAAACAGATTGCCGAGAATAGGAACAAGGTGAGCAACCTGCCCACCATCGAGAAGGAGTCGCAGTCGATCATGCGTAACCAGCAGATCAAGGTTCGCATCTATGAATACCTGCTCAACAAGCGCGAGGAGACCAGTCTGAAACTGGCCACCACTGCTTCCATTTCGAGGGTTATTGACCCCGCAGAGCCTTCGGGTGTGCCCATCTCACCCAAGACTGCGATGATCATGTTGCTGGCCCTGATTGTGGGTCTTGTACTCCCCGTGGTTGTAATCTTCATCGCCGAGGCATTGCGCACAAAGATCTACTCGGTGGAGGAGGTTGAGGACATCCTCAAAAGCGAGATTCCCATCATCGGTGCAATTCCCTCGAAGCAGAGCAAAAATAGCAGCGACATTATGATCACGCCCAACAGCCGTGACTCCATTGCCGAGGCGTTCCGTATGGTGCGTACCAACATCGACTTCATGTTGCCCGGCGAGGGTAAGATCATCATGGTGACCTCCACCGTACCTTCGGAGGGTAAAACCACCTGCTCGCTCAACATTGCTCTCTCGTTTGCCATCACCGGCAAGAGGGTCCTCATCATGGATATGGACATGCGTAAGGGCTCGTTGGAGAACCGTATTGATATCTCCTCGCATGGCAAGGGTATCGTGAATTACCTGGTGGGCAAGGAGAACGACATCGAGAAACTCATCGTGAAGAACTGCCTGCACGGCGTGGATGCACTGTTGGTTGGTACCATTCCTCCCAACCCTGCCGAGTTGCTGATGCGCAAGGAGTTGGACGAGCTCTTTGAGAAGCTCAAAGGTATGTATGACTACATCATCGTCGACACCGCCCCCATTGCACTTGTAACCGACACGATGATTGCCAACAGGTTGGCCGACGTTACACTCTACTGTATGCGTATGGGCCACACCGAGAAGAACGTATTTGAGACCTTGAAGGCCATCACCACCCGCCAGTCGTTGAAGAACATGGGTATCATCATCTCGGACATCGGCGTGGGCAAGCTCTACTACGGTGGCGAGAAGAGCAGCAAGGGTTATGGCTACGGCTATGGTTACGGCTATGGCTACGGCTACGGTAACGGCGAAGAGAAGGAGTCGAAGAACATCATTGTGAGGGTGCTCAACAAGCTCAAAAAGAACAAATAGACAACAAAAAAGTGGCGCCAGGCTATTGGTAATTAGAAAATTATGATTAACTTTGCCAAAAGACCACACATAAACTAATCATTAAACTTTAAAATTATGCAAGCTTTAGTAGAGAAAATCAACGCTCAGATTGAGGTATTCCAGGCAAACGCTAAACTTCAGGCAGAGAAAGGCAACAAAGCTGCCGGTACTCGCGCTCGCAAGGCTGCTTTGGAGGTAACCAAACTCATGAAAGAGTTCCGCAAAGCATCGGTTGAGGCTGCCAAATAATTAAGGCTACGACCAATGTAAGTATGGAGGGAGGCAACCGAAGCGGTTCCTCCCTCTTTTGTTTTT
>JAFYRC010000311.1 GCA_017547065.1 Tidjanibacter sp. | reverse complement strand
TACCACCATCACCATCACCGAGAAGGATGGCAAGGGTATCGTTGATATCTTTGGTGTTGAGAAAGAGGGTATCGACGCAGCAGTTGCTCGTATCAATGGCATCGTAGCTGTTCCCGAGGTTGGCGAGGTTTACAACGGTAAGGTTAAGACCATCGTAGACTTTGGTGCATTTGTTGAGATTCTCCCCGGTAAGGATGCGCTGTTGCACATCTCGGAGATCGACTACAAGCGCTTCGAGACCATGGGTGACACCGGTCTGAAAGAGGGTGACATGATTGAGGTTAAGCTCATCGGTAGTGATCCCAAAACCGGTAAGTTGAAACTTTCGAGGAAGGTGTTGTTGCCCAAACCCGAGGGTTATGTGGAGCCCGCAGAGCGCCCCGCACGCCCCAAGGGTGATCGCAAGAACGACCACCGCGGTCCCCGCAAAGAGGGTAAAAAGTAGGCGATAAGCCTGTTTTACACCAATTTTTAGTATAAAAGTTGTGTAGAATAAAAATTCTTTTTACTTTTGTTAGTCGTAGTGGTGTAAATCCGGATTGATTCTGGGTGCGCCACTGCGATTGTATGGCACCAAAGGGCTCAAATGAGGCGTTGAGGTGCCGTGCAAGAGTGACGGAAATGACAGAAAACCGAATAAAAAACAATAACTTTTAACACACAAATTACTATGAAAAATTTCGCAAAAGTAGGTCTTGTGCTTTCGTTGGCTGCTACCATGTTGGTAGGTTGTAGCGAGTGCTACGAGAAGATGCAGAAGAAGCAGGACCAGATTCAGGTAACTTGCGTTCCCGAGATTCTTACCCTCAAGGGTTCGAATGTAACTGCTGACATCACCGTTAGCTTCCCCGAGAACTACTTCAACAAGGAGACCATCTTGAAGGTTACTCCCGTGTTGGTGTACGAGGGTGGCGAGGTTGCCGGTACCGCTAAATTTGTACAGGGCGAGGATGTTGTAGGCAACTACACTACCATCAGCCGTTTCGAGGGTGGTTCGTACACCCAGAACGTTGTGTTCCCCTTGGACAAAGCTGTTGTTGGTACTTTGGAGCTCCGCATCGAGGCTAAATGCTACGACGACTGCAAAGAGACTGCAGACTTTGTTCCCGTTGCAACCATCGCTGCTGCAAAGGGTGTAAGCGCAATCCAGAACCTTGCAAAAGGTATTGGCCAGGCTGCTGCACAGGATGCTAACGACAACGCAATCAACGGTAACACCGTAAACGCTGGCAACAACGGTACTTACACCTTGTTGGAGGCTAACTTCCAGCGCAGCTCGACCACTTCGGCTGAGGCTGAGATTCACTACCTCATCAACAGCTCGGTTGTTCGCAAAGCACAGCTCAAACAGGAGTCGATCGCTCTGTTCAAAGAGTTCGTTGCTGCAAACTCGACTGCTGACCGTGTAACTCTCGGTAAGGTTTACGCAAGCGGTTACGCTTCGCCCGATGGTCCCGAGCAGTTCAACGACAAACTCTCCGCACAGCGTAGCAAAACCGGTCACAAAGCTATGGCTAAAGAGCTCAAAGCTATTGAGGGCTTGACCTATGAGATCGCTTCGTACGGTGAGGACTGGGACGGTTTCAAGACCTTGGTTCAGAACTCGAACATCGAGGACAAAGACCTTATCTTGAACGTTTTGGAGATGTATCAGTCGCCCGTTGAGCGTGACAAGGAGATCCAGAACATGACCGCAGTATTCAAAGTGTTGGCTGAGGAGGTTCTTCCCCAGTTGCGTCGCACTCGCTTCACCGTTGATGCTACCTACGCTGGTTTGACCGACGAGGAGATCTTGGCTGCTGCAGTTGCTGGTGACACCAAACTCGACATCGAGCACATGCTCTACGCTGCAACTCTTACCAACGATGCTGCTGTTAAACTCGCTATCTACGAGTTGGCTGCTAACACCTACGGTGACGCTCGCGCATACAACAACTTGGCTGTAATGCAGGCTTACACCGGTGACGTGAAGGCTGCACAGGCTTCGTTCGAGAAGGCTGCTAAGGCTGCTGAGGGTTGCCAGGTTATCGTAACCAACCAGGGCGCTGCTGCTTTGGCTGCTGGTGACATCGAGGCTGCTAAGAAGATCCTTGCTAACGCTAACAACGAGGCTGCTAAGGCTCACCTCGGTGCAATCGCTTTGGCAGAGGGTAACTACCAGGAGGCTAAGGCTAACTTGACCGGCTACAACTTGGCAGTTGCAGAGCTTTGCGACAACAACATCGCTGCTGCTAAGGCTGCTATCGCAGAGGTTAAGGGTGCTGACGCTGACTACCTCCGTGCTATCATCGCTAACCGCGAGGGTAACACCGCTGAGGCTACCAAGTACCTCAACGCTGCTATCGCTGCTAAACCCGAGTTGAAAGCTCAGGCTGCAAACGATATCGAGTTGATTGGTCTTCTCTAATAGAGATTCCCAAACGGCAAAATAACCTGTGGGCCAAAAGCCTGTGGGTGTAAAGACAAGGTGTTCCAATCGGGACACCTTGTTTTGTTTGGGATGCGGGGGGGTGCGGAGGACACCTTTTTCTGTTAGAAATAGTGGGGGAGTAGAGGGGTGTGTCGTTTTGTTGCGGGCAGTAGCAAAACGGACTCTTCCATGTTGTCGATAAGGGCTCGGGGTGGAGTTTGTGACGAAAAAAATGTTTTGGGCCTGCAAATTGCTGTGGTGTGAGAAAAAATTTGTATCTTGCAGAGAATTATCACCACGAATGGCGAAAGTATAATAATATATAAATATAGGTATCTATGGAATACAGTAAAATGTTGGCCGAGTATGGCCCCGCAATGAGCGAGCAAGAGGTTGCAGATTTCGTGGCTATGGCACGTGAGAAATCGGTGCGTAACCAGAACACCGACGTTTACAAACTCTGTTATAGCACCATCGACCTCACAACCCTCACCGAGAAGGATTCGGTGGAGTCGGTTGGTAAGTTTGTGAAGAAGGCTGTGGATTTCCAGAGCCACTTCCCCAACATCCCCAATGTGGCGTCGATTTGCGTCTTCCCCTTGTTTGTGGACGTTGTAGGTTTGGGCGTTGAGGGTACCGACATTGGCGTAACGAGTGTGGCAGCAGGCTTCCCCGCATCGCAGACCTTTATGGAGGTGAAGATGTTGGAGGTGTCGATGGCTGTGGAGAATGGTGCCGACGAGATCGACGTGGTTATCAACGTGGGTCAGATGTTGGAGGGCGACTATGAGCCTATGACCAACGAGATTGCCATGTTGCGCGAGGAGGCAGGTCCTGATACCATCTTCAAGGTGATTATCGAGAGTGGTGCATTGCAGACTCCCGAGCTGATTCGCAAGGCATCGTTGCTGTCGATGTTTGCGGGTGCCGACTTTGTGAAGACCTCCACCGGTAAGATCCCCGTAGCTGCTACTCCCGAGG
>JAFYRC010000310.1 GCA_017547065.1 Tidjanibacter sp. | reverse complement strand
CTGACGCAAATAAGGAGGGGATTTATCGCAGTGCAACGCCAAAGACGCCACATATATGAGTTTTTTTACTCTTTGGTAAGAGCAATCACAAGAGGCTGATCATCAATCTCACTTTCGATAACCATTGCACCCTTGGGCTCGGCCGAGAGTACAACACTATTGGCCAAAGTCTGCTGACCGATGAACTCGCCATAAGCCTCAATTGCGCCCACAAGCTCCTCTTTGTGCTGAATCTCCACCGAGATGCGGTCGGTAACCTCCAAGCCGCTATCCTTACGAGCATTCTGAATACGGTTGATAAGCTCACGAGCCACACCCTCCTTACGCAACTCGTCGGTGACGGTCACGTCGAGTGCCACAGTGAGTTTACCCTCGCTTGCTACGAGCCAGCCGGGCATATCCTCCGAGGTAATTTCAAAGTCGGCCACGGTAACCACAACGCTCTCGCCAGCCACCTCGAGGGTAGTCTGGTCGGCAGCCTCAATGGCAGCAATCTGCTCCTGCGAGAAGGTTGCAACGAGTGCAGCCATAGGCTTCGCAAGTTTGGCATAACGTGCGCAGAAATTCTTGAAATTCAGCTTAATACGCTTAGTAATCAAGCCGGTGGTGTCGGTGATAAGTTCAATCTCCTTCACATTCACCTCACCCATCACCAGAGCCTTCACAGCCTCCAAGCGGCGGCCCATGTCGGCATCCAGCACGGGGATGATTACCTTGGTCAGGGGCTGACGCACCTTAATTCCAACCTTCCTACGCAGAGCCAACACCATCGACGAGCTCTTCTGCGCGAGGGCCATCATCTCCTGAAGATCCTTATCAATGAGGGCCTCGTTGCACACGGGGAAGAGGTTGATGTGTACGGAGCCCTCGTGGCGACCGCTCACAGCATTGAGATCACAGAAGAGCCTCTCGCTGTAGAAGGGTGCAAAGGGAGCCGACAGCTGTGCCACGGTTTCAAGGCAGGTGTAGAGGGTCTGGTAGGCAGCCAGCTTATCCTGGCTCATACCGCCACCCCAGAAACGCTTACGATTCAGACGTACATACCAGTTGGAGAGGTTCTCGCCCACGAACTCCTGAATTGCCCTGGCGGCGGGAGTTGTGTCGTAGTCTGCAAGCCTCTCGCCCACAAACTTCACGAGCGAGTTGAGCTCCGAGAGAATCCAGCGGTCAATCTCGGGACGCTCCTCTACGGGCACCTCTGCCTCCTGACCGGTGAAGCCGTCCACGTTGGCATAGAGTGCGAAGAAGCCGTATGTATTATATAAGGTGCCAAAATATTTACGCCTAACCTCATCCACACCATCGACGTCGAATTTGAGGTTATCCCAAGGCTGCGAGTTGCTGATCATATACCACCTTGTAGCGTCGGCGCCATACTTGTCCATAACCTCGAAGGGATCCACGGCGTTACCGAGTCGTTTGGACATCTTGTTGCCGTTCTTATCCAACACAAGACCATTCGAGATGATGTTCTTGAAGGCCACGCTGTCGAAGAGCATGGTTGCCAATGCGTGGAGGGTGTAGAACCAACCACGGGTCTGATCAACGCCCTCGGCAATAAAGTCTGCGGGGTATACTTTGAGGAACTCCTCCTTGCTCATCTCGAAGGGGAAGTGTACCTGTGCATAGGGCATTGCGCCACTATCGAACCAAACGTCAATCAAGTCGCTCTCCCTGCGCATAGGCTCACCCTTGCTCGACACGAGCACGATATTGTCAACGTAAGGACGGTGGAGGTCAATCTTATTGTAGTTCTCCTTGGAGTAATCGCCCACAACGAAATCCTTGTATGGATTCTCGGTCATCAGGCCCGCAGCCACCGATTTCTCAATCTCGGCTTTGAGCTCCTCGATGGAGCCAATACACTTCATCTCCGAGTAGTCCTCGGTTGCCCACACGGGGAGGGGAGTACCCCAGAAGCGGCTCCTCGAGAGGTTCCAGTCTACGAGGCCTTCGAGCCACTTACCAAACCTACCGGTACCGGTCGACTCAGGCTTCCAGTTGATGGTCTTATTGAGCTCAATGAGCCTATCCTTCACCGCAGTGGTGCGGATGAACCAAGAGTCGAGGGGATAGTAGAGGACAGGCTTGTCAGTACGCCAGCAGTGGGGATAGTTGTGGGTGTGTTTCTCAATCTTGAAGACCTTGTTGTCGGCTTTCAGACCAACAGCAATGTCGATATCGAGCGAAGTATCTGCGTCGGTGAGCTTTTCGTCGTAGGCGTTCTTCACAAACCTACCCTGCCACTCGGCATAAGCCTCTGCGTCTACATATTTTGCAATATAGTCGGCATCGAGTTCCTCCATGAGGAAGAGTTTACCCTGCTTGTCAACCATGGGCTGATTCTTACCAGCCTTGTCAATGAGGAGCATAGGAGCAATGCCTGCAAGCTTTGCAACCCTATCGTCATCGGCACCAAAGGTGGGAGCGATGTGTACGATACCCGTACCATCGGTGGTACTCACATAGTCGCCACCAATCACCCTAAATGCATCGCCTGCACCCTCCACGGGTTTCATCCAAGGAATGAGCTGCTCATAGCGCACACCCTCCAACTCGGCACCCTTCCAGGTGCGCTCCTCGACGGTGAATGTTCCCTCCATCTTCTTGGTAAAGTAGGCACCAACGAGCTCTTTGGCCATAATCACGGTCTGCTGAATACCGGTGTAGGGGTTGGCGCAGTGTACCTTCACATAGTCGATTGCGGGGCCAACAGCCAATGCGGTGTTCGAAGGCAGAGTCCAGGGAGTAGTAGTCCAAGCCAGGATGTAGAGATTACCCTCCACACCCTCGAAGAGTTTCTCGCTCTCGGCATTACGGATCACCTTAAACTGGGCAGTACAGGTGGTATCCTTCACATCACGGTAGCAACCGGGCTGGTTGAGCTCGTGATTCGAGAGGCCCGTACCTGCTGCGGGCGAGTAGGGCTGAATGGTGAAGCCCTTATAAAGTAGACCTTTTTTGTAGAGCTCCGAGAGCATCCACCAGAGGGTCTCGATATACTTGTTGTCGTAGGTGATGTAGGGGTCGTCCATATTCACCCAGTAGCCCATCTGGCGGGTAAGCTGCTCCCACTTGCCAGTGAACTCCATCACCGACTCACGGCAGGTGCGGTTGTACTCCTCGATGGAGATGTTCACGCCCACGTCCTCCTTGCGGATGCCGAGCTTCTTCTCCACGCCTAGCTCCACGGGCAAACCGTGGGTATCCCAACCTGCTTTGCGGTGTACGAGGTAACCACTCTGGGTTTTGTAGCGACACACAACATCTTTGAGCGTACGAGCCATCACATGGTGAATACCGGGCATACCGTTAGCCGAGGGAGGTCCCTCATAGAAAACGAATGTAGGGTGTCCCTCACGTGTAGAGATACTCTTGTGGAAGGTATCCTCTGCGTCCCACTGTTTCAGCACGTCCAAACCAACCTCTGCGAGGTTGAGGCCTTTGTACTCGTTGAATTTTTTACCACTCATATATTTCAGTTTTTAGCACATTTGTCCAATTAACCCACAAAGATACAATATTAAATTGAGAATTGAAAATTGAGAATTGAGAATTATTAGTTGAGGGCAAAAAGGGTAAAATATTTACTAATCACCCTTCACTCTCTACTAATCTGTCGGTTGACGGTCGACGGTTGACGGTCGACCTACAAAGGAAGATATTCTTCCAAAGTAGCCCTCAAATATTCCCTATCAAGATGCGTGTAAATTTCAGTGGTAGCTATGGAGCTATGGCCAAGGAGTTCCTGCACCTGACGGATGTTGGCACCTCCTTGTAGGAGGTGAGTAGCGAAACTATGGCGCAGGGTGTGGGGGCTCACACTCTTCTCAATGCCCGCATCGGCCACCGCTTTTTTGACAATGTTGAAGACTGACATGCGGCTAAGCCTGCGACCTCGCTGATTGAGGAAAATATAGTCGCTATTCTCGGCCCCATCAGGTGTGGGACGACACTGCAAGTAGAGCCCCAGCTGGCGCACCGCCTCCCCACTCAATGGCACAAGCCTCTGCTTGCCACCCTTACCCGACACCACAACAACGCCATCCTCGGTGTGGATATCCATAAAGCGCAGACCCACAAGCTCCGACACCCTCAGCCCAAGACTATAAAGCATTTCGAAGATGGCCCTATCGCGGTGTCCGGCCGAAGCGGAGAGGTCAATGGTGGCAATGGCGCGGTCTATCTCCTCCACCGTAAGCACCTCTGGCAAAGGACGTTGTGGTTTGGGAGCACACACACTCGTACAGGGCGACGCCTCAATAACACCCGTGAGAGTTAGGTGGCGGAAAAGCGACTTTATGGAGGCCAAATTTCGAGCCTGGGAAGTGCGCTTCTTACCCTCCTCCACCACAAGGTACTCAACCCAATCGGCCACCAATTCGGCGGTCACATCCTCCACATCCACGGAGGGGTGCGTGCGGTCAATCCACCCCACAAAAGCCTCCGCATCGGAGGTGTAGGCTTCCACGGTGAGGGCCGACATGCCCCGCTCGAACCTCAAATAGGAGGCCCAACGCTCTATGTATCTCTGCCAAGTAGTCATAAAAATCGCTTTGATGGGCTAAAATTAGCAATTTCTTTCGTACTTTTGTGGCGTGTGAGCAAATTTAGTGACACAAAATGAAGAAGAGAACCGATTTTCTGGTTATCGGCAGCGGAGTTGCGGGCCTGAGTTTCGCCCTCAAAGCAGCCGAAAAGGGACACGTTACTATTGTAACGAAAGGCGAAATGAACGAGTGTAACACCAACTACGCCCAAGGTGGTATTTGCTGTGTTACCTACCCACCCGACACCTTCGAGAAACACATCCAGGACACCCTCGTGTGTGGCGCCGGCAAGTGCGATGAGGCTGCCGTAAGGATGGTTGTGGAGGGAGCCCCCGAGGGCATCAAAGACCTCATCCGTTGGGGTACTCGTTTCGACAAAACCCCCGAAGGTCGCTACTCGCTCCACCGTGAGGGCGGTCACACCGAGCACCGCATCCTCCACCATCAGGATCTCACGGGTGCCGAAATGGAACGCGCACTGGTGAGCGCCGTAAAACGCCACCGCAACATCGACGTTCTGGAGCACCACTTCGCCGTGGATGTGCTCACCCAGCACCACCTCGGTCAGGAGGTCAACCGACACATGGACGACATCGAGTGCTATGGCGCCTATGTGTTGGATATCAAGAAGGACAAGGTTTTCACCATACTTTCGAAGGTTACGGTGGTATGTACGGGTGGTGTGGGCAACCTCTACCACACAACCACCAACCCCTCGGTGGCCACGGGCGACGGTATCGCCATGGTACACAGAGCCAAGGGTATAATTGAGAATATGCAGTATATTCAGTTCCACCCCACCACGCTCTACAACCCCACCGAGAGGCCCGCATTCCTCATCACAGAGGCAATGAGGGGCTATGGTGCAATCCTCAAACTGCCCAACGGCAAGGAGTTTATGCACAAGTATCACCCTATGGGCTCGCTTGCTCCGAGGGATGTTGTGGCCCGCAGTGTGGACCACGAGATGAAGATTACGGGTGCCGAATTCCTCTACCTCGACGTTACTCACAAACCCGCCGAGGAGACCATCCGCTCCTTCCCCAACATCTACCAGAAGTGTCTTACGCTGGGTATTGATATCACCAAGGATATGATCCCCGTGACCCCCAGTGCCCACTACTGCTGTGGTGGTGTGAAGGTAGACCTCAACGGCGAGAGTACAATCCACAGGCTCTATGCCCTGGGCGAGAGCAGCTGCACTGGACTCCACGGCGCCAATCGCCTGGCGAGCAACTCTCTAATTGAGGCTGTGGTGTATGCCAAGGCCGCAGCCGAGGATGCAATCGAGAAGCTCGACAAACTGGATTGGGAGGAGCACATCCCCGACTGGAACGACGACGGTATGGTGGCCACGGAGGAGATGATTCTCATCACGCAGAATTATAGGGAGATGCAGCAGATTATGAGCTACTACGTTGGTATTGTGCGTAGTAACATCCGCTTGGAGAGGGCACTCAATAGGCTTGAGATTATCTACCGAGAGACGGAGGAACTCTACCAGAAGAGCCGAATCAACGTGGAGTTGTGCGAGCTGCGTAACCTCATCGAGGTTGGCTACCTGATCATCAAACAGGCAGCTGCAATGACCGAGAGCGTCGGCCTCCACTACACGCTGGACTATCCGCCACAGAATTGAGAATTGAGAATTGAGAATTATTGACGGTCGACGGTTGACGGTTGACGGTCGACAAAAATAGGTATGGGATTAGTAGAAGAGATAAAACGCAGGCGCACGTTCGCCGTAATTGCGCACCCCGACGCGGGTAAGACAACACTCACCGAGAAGCTGCTGCTCTTCGGTGGCGCCATCCACGTTGCCGGCGCAGTAAAGAGCAACAAGATTAGGAAAACCGCAACCTCCGACTTTATGGAGATTGAGCGACAGAGGGGTATCTCTGTGGCCACATCTGTTATGGAGTTTGAATATCAGGGCACGAAGATTAACATCCTCGACACCCCCGGTCACGAGGACTTCGCCGAGGATACCTACCGCACGCTCACGGCGGTGGATGCCGTAATCATCGTGATTGACGGCGCCAAAGGTGTGGAGAGCCAGACTCGCAAACTCATGAACGTGTGTCGTATGCGCTCAACCCCCGTAATGGTTTTCATCAACAAGTTGGACCGCCCCTGCAAGGAGCCCTTCGAGTTGTTGGAGGAGATTGAGAAGGAGTTGCAGATTGCCGTAAGGCCCCTCTCGTTCCCCATCGCAAGCGGCCCCGAGTTTAGGGGAGTGTATAACATCTACGACGAGAGCCTTGCGCTCTTCAAGGAGGTCGATAGGCAGTACATTGCCGAGAGTATCCACCTCACCCTCGACGACCCCCAGCTGGCGGAGCACATCGGTGAGAAGAACGCCAACGAGTTGCACGAGAACTTGGAGATGGTGAGCGAGCTGTTTGAGCCCTTCGATAGGGACCTCTATTTGCAGGGCCTCTTGGCACCCGTATTCTTCGGCTCGGCTGTAAATAACTTTGGCGTTAGGGAGTTGCTGGAAACCTTCATCCGCATTGCCCCCTCGCCCCACGCATCCACCACGGAGACTCGTACGGTGGAGGCTACTGAGGAGAAGATGACGGGCTTTGTGTTTAAGATCCACGCCAACATGGACCCCAACCACCGCGATAGGCTTGCATTCTTGAAGATATGTAGTGGTACGTTTGAGAGGGGTAAGAACTACCTCCACGTGCGTAGTGGCAAGCAGATGAAGTTCTCCTCGCCCAGCGTGTTCCTGGCCGAGAAAAAATCGGTGGTGGACACCGCCTATGCGGGTGACATCGTGGGCCTGCACGACACGGGCAACTTTGCCATCGGCGACACCTTCACCGAGGGCGAAAAACTCAAATTTACGGGCATTCCTTCGTTTGCCCCCGAGCAATTCCGCTACATCGAGAACGCCGACCCCCAGAAGTTCAAACAGCTTGCCAAGGGTGTGGACCAGCTGATGGACGAGGGTGTGGCACAGCTCTTTACCTCCACACTCAACGGCCGTAAGATCATCGGCACGGTGGGTGCGCTTCAGTTTGAGGTTATCGAGTATCGCCTCGAGCACGAGTATAACGCCAAATGCCGCTGGGAGCCCATCGGTATCCACAAGGCGTGCTGGCTCGAAAGCGACAACGCTGCCCAGCTGGCCGATTTCAAGAAACGTAAGTTCACCAATATGGCTGTGGATAAGCACGGCAGGGACGTATATTTGGCCGACACGAGCTATGCTCTGCAAATGGCCATCGACAATTTCCCCGACATCCGCTTCAAGTTCACCTCGGAGTTTTAACCGAGCTGTTCAAAATTCCTCGCCAAGAAAAGAAAACGCCTCCATTGGGGGCGTTTTTTTGTTGGTGGTGTACCAACCTCACCATATTTTTATTATTTTTATAGCGAAATTAGGAGAATTATCTAACCAAAAATCATAACGTTATGAAACACCTTGTGCGTATAATGTCGGTTGTAGGAGTATGTAGCCTACTTTTGGCGGGTTGCAACAGCGACTACAACTTCGACAAAATCTCACTCGAAGTGACCATCGGCGACACCGAAGGCATCACCATTCCCCTCGGCACCACCGAGCGTATCACCGTCGAGTCGCTCCTCGGCGAGCAGAACACCCTCACCCCCAACGAGGAGGGCGTCTACTCCATCTCCATGAGCGACGCCATCACCGAGACACTCAACATCGGCACCCTCGCCCCCATCACGGGCCTGACACCCATTCTCAACCCCACCACCATAACTTTTGGCGGAGTGGGAGCAACCATCAGCCCCATCAGCGAGCAGCAATCCATTCCCTACCCCAGCGGTATGAATTCGGGTATCACCATCCCCTCGATCTTGGCTGGTCAGCAGCTCTCAATGAACTATGGCCCTGCATCCTTCGATCACAGCATCGAAATCGGCCTGCCCACCGTGGTCAAATCCATCGACAAGGTGCGCTTTGGAGAAAATGGTGGTGGCTGCAAGGTGGCAATCACCTTTGATTTGGCAGGCGTGGCAAGCGTGAGCCAAAACCGTACGATCAAGAATTTCACCATCGCCACCCCCGCAGGTTTTGAGTTGCAGAAAATTTCCGGCGACGCCCTTGATGCCTACGCAAGCCTCTCCAAGAGTAGCGACTCTTCCACCAACAACACCTACGTGTTGACGAACTGCCCCGTGAACAACGACTCCATCACCATCCAATTCTTGGTTATGGGTGTCGAGTTTGGTAACAGCACCACGGAGGGCAACCTCACACTCAACACCGGCATCACTTATTCGTTCGAAATGGACTACACCATCGCGGCGGGCACAGTAGGCACCACAGCACCGAGCATTAAAGCAGTAGCCGACCTGACCCTCTACGACGCCTCCGTAACGCTTAACACTTGGTCGGAGAGTGTAGAGTTCTCCCAGAACATCTCCGAGAGCATCTCGCTGCCCAAAGAGGTGGAGGCCATCGACTACATCACCATCAGTTCCTCCTCCATCGCCAGCGTCGTGCCACAGCTCAACGTGGCCCTCGGCTTGTCGGGTGCGCCATTTAGCACCATCAACCTCTCGTCGCTGGAATTGACACTCCCATCCGTACTCGACGTGGAGGTTCCCAGCGGCTGGACAATGTCGGGCAACACGCTAATTGCCAAAAATATAACCTTGAATAACGACACCACCAACGCCCTTGTCACCCTTCCATTAAAGGGACTCAAAAACATATCCATTGTGAACGGCAAGGCCAACATCAATGGCAACATTGGCGTGAAGGCCACCATCGGTATCGCCGAGGGCAGCAAGCTCACCATGAACACCAGAATCCAACAAATATCCCTCACCCCCACGGTTACCATCGACGACATCAACATTCGCTCCATCTCGGGCCGCATCAATCCCGACCTGGGCGGCATGATCAAACCTGTGGAGATTGAGATTGGCGACCTGCTGGGCTCGTTGGGTAAGGACGTTGAGCTGGACCTCAACCTCGCATCGCCCACCATCGACCTGGCAATTGAGAACCCCATCGGCGTGGGCATCAACCTGGCCGTGAAGATTGACGCTTGGAAGAGTGGCTCGGTGGTGAAGAGTGTGACCACCCCCACCATCAAGATTCTCGGTGCCGAGGGTGCAACTCCCGCAACCACAAGCGTTTCGCTCACGGGCGACGCTCCCAAGGCCGGTCAAACCCAGGTGGAGGGACTCACCGAGCTCATCAACCTCCTGCCCGAAAAGCTGACCGTGACGCTCAACGCCACCACCGACAACACCAAGGCACACACCCTGCTCATCAAGGACTCCTACACCTTCAAGGTGAACTACTCGGTGGGTGCAGCCTTAAAGTTTGACGCCACCAAGAACGGACGCATCAGCTACTCGATGACAATCGACAATGTGGACCTCTCCTCGGTAGCCGATGTAGACCTCACTATCGACACCCTCACGGTGAACGTCGACGCCCAGAGCACCCTCCCATTGGATGCGCTGTTGCAGATTGTCTTCCTCGACAAGGACAAAAACGAAATTACTCAGATTAAGAGCCTCACCACGGGTAAGATTAAGAGCAGCAAGGACGGCACCCCCACCTCGTCGCAGACCTCCGTTGGTGTGAGATTGTATAGCAACACCTCTTCGGCCCACTTCGGTGCGCTGTTGAGTAGTGTGAACGCCATTAGGTGCACCTTCGAGGGCACCACGCTTGCAGGCGCGGGCCTCAAACCCGACCAGTGGTTGCAAGCCACCCTCTCGTTGTGCCTCAACGACGGCCTCAGCGTCGACCTCGGCGTACTTGCAGAGGGCGCAGGCAAAAAATAGCGCACACTCAGCTATACACTCCCAAACTCATACCTTATATATTATATAAAGACGAACGACAATGAAAAGCAATAAGATATTCCTACTGGTAGCGGTCCTCACAATGGCACTCACCACCGCCACGGCCCAGGTGCGCAACTCCTATTTCCTGCGCGGTGCCACCGAGCGCTATGCCATCAACCCCGCCCTTTCGCCCAATCGTGGTTTCTTTGCAGTCCCCGTGTTGGGCCTCACCACCGCACTTGAAAGCAACTACCTCTCGGCCGAGAACTTCTTCTTCCCCGCAACCGATGGTAGTGGCGGTTTGGTAACCTACATGCACTCCTCCGTGGAGGCCGACAAATTCCTCGGCAACCTGCCCGACATGAACCGCCTGGACATGAATATTCGCGACCGCATATTCTCGCTGGGTAACTATTTCAGGGGTGGCTTCTGGTCGCTCGACCTGAGCGTCCGCTCGGAGAGCAACATCACAATCCCCAAAGAGTTCTTTGCCCTCACCAAGACCCTCGCTACGGGCGCCTACGACATCGCAGGCCTCGGCTTCGAGAGCAACAACTACGTGGAGGCCTCGCTGGGCTACACCTTCCCCGTGTTGGATGACTTCACCATCGGTATCAGGGGTAAGGCCCTGCTCGGTTTGGCACACATCTCCGCACAACTCAACAAGGCAGACATCACCATCGGCGCCGATCAGTACTCCGCCGACCTGGCAGGTACCATCAAAACTAATGTGGCAGGATACAACTTCGAGGGCCTCACCGGTGAGGTGGGCTTCGATCAGTTCCTCGGCTACGCCACCGATTTCAGCCACTTCTCGCCCAATGATATCAAGAGCATTGGCTTTGCCCTCGATGCAGGTATCGAGTGGACCATGCTCGACGAGCAGCTCCGCATCTCGGCCGCTGTAACCGACCTCGGTTTTACGGCATGGGCTCCCCAGAGCGCCTACTGTGGAGAGATCTCGGGCGTGGGTTTCACATTCAAGGGCTTCGACATCGCCACCAATCAGGTTATCTTCACCACCCCCGACAAGATCGCAATGCAGACCGTGGGCTCGGAGGAGAGACTGGAGGGCGACATCAAACAGCAGCTCCACACCAACTACATCGTGAGCTTGGAGTATAACCTCCTTGGCGACGCCATCGGCCTGGGCGCAGTGTGGTATGGCAAGCAATATGGCGAAGAACTAACCAACCAGTTTGTTGTGGCAGCCACTTTCCGCCCCACCACTTGGCTGTCGGCCACCGTAAGCGAGAGCTTCTACCCCGGTAGTAAGACAGGCGTGCTGGGCGCAGCCCTGAACTTCCACTCTTCGCTCCTCAACGTGTTTGTTGGCTTGGACCACATCGGAACGAAATATGGCACCGCAATGGGTGGCCAAATACCCATTCCCATCAACCAGCAGGGCGTAAATCTCACCTTCGGAGTTTCGCTCCCCCTGGGTGCAAGGATGTT
>JAFYRC010000309.1 GCA_017547065.1 Tidjanibacter sp. | reverse complement strand
GAGCTAATCATCGGGGGAATAAACTCGCCTCGCTCTTTGAGCTCACGGGTCAGAATCTTGTGATCGTCGTTGTAGTTGCCCGCGGTGAAGAGAGCCTCCATAGCGGCTGTGTCGATACCCAGGTCAATGGGATATACGGGATCAAGAAGTCCCTCCGTGGGGGTGAAGTATTTGTGCAGGAAGTACATCAGGATGTTCCTGGCCTCGGTGTTGTAGTGGGTGTACATCGTCACCTTACCGATGAAATACTTCTTGGTGGGGTGGTTGACGATGATTGCGCCCAGGCCGTCCCAAATGTTGTCCATAACATAGAGGCTCTTGGCGTTGGCGCGGGTGTTCTGGTAGTTGGGGTGGACGTAACTACGGCCCAACTCAATGGCGTGGGGGAGGTACTCCTTGCGGAAGCGCTCGCTGAAGCGGAAGTAGTGCTCGGTGGAGAGATGACTCTCGTTTTCGTCCTCACACACAATGAAGCGGTAGCCGCCCACAATCTCCTCGGCTGCGGGGTCCCACACTACGAGCTGCTTGTAGCCGCCCTCCACGAGGTCCAACTCGTCGATGTCGACACTCTCGCCCGTGCCACCTCCGGCACTACGGAACGCCCACTCGCGCAGACGACCAATCTCCTGCATTACATTGGGAGCCTGAGCTGCTGTTACGATGTAAATCTCGTTGCCCGCACGGTTGGTTTCACGCAAGAAAAACTCCGGACGGAGCTCGCTTTTGAGAAGTTCTTTGGATATGGGTTTGATGATCGGTTTCATAACATTCGGTATTGTTTGGGTGGAAGTTAGAGTGGGCTAGTTGCCGCTCTTTTTGTGTGCCAGCGCGTAGGACTTGGCCCTCACATACTCGGTCTGCTGACGAGGTGTGCCCACAGCACTCAATTCCTCGGGCGAAATGGGGTCGCCAATGACAACCTCGAAGTTTTTACCTCTCTGGCGGAACATCTCGTCCACGAGATAGAGCATCTCGATGTTGGCCTTGATGCCGAAGAATTTACGGATGGTGTAGATGTTGTAGAAACGGTTGCTGAGTCGACCCTCGAAGTGTACGGGCACAATCTGACGGTTGTGCTGGATGGCCTTCTTTGCGAAGTTGGTTTTCCATTCGAGGTCGGTCACCTCGCCCTTGATGCGCCTCGAACAAAGGCCTGCGGGGAAGGTCTGAATGGGCATGTCGCTTGCGAAGGTGTTTTCGAAAATCTCGGCTGCTGCCCTCGACTGCGCGCCGTGTTTGTTCACGGGCAGGAGGATGGGGGCCAGGGGCTCCATTACGAGGAGGATGTCGTTGCTGATGGAACGAACATCGCCGAGGTGGTTGATAACCTCCGATGCGAGAATGATACCGTCCATACCGCCGAAGGGGTGGTTGGAGGCAAAGAGATAGCGTCCCTCCTTGGGGAGCTTATCCATGCCCACGGTGTGCCAGCTTACGCCCATAAATTCGAGTGCATTGTTAATGAACTCATAGGGCTTCATCTCGCCGTAGTGGGCCATGATGTGGTTAAGTTCGTCTTGGTGCACGATTTTTTTCAAGTAGTTGATCAAAAATCGTGGCAACTTTTTTGCAAGTTTTGGAGCCTTGTCGGCCAAAACTTTTTCTACATCAACCTGCATATCTGCAATGGTTTAGTGTTTGATACTATGCGTTTTTCTTCGACATCGGCGTGTGTGTGCTTGCCCGATGCCATATTTCTCCAATACAAAGATATGGTTTTTTCTCCAAAAATCAAATTTTTTGGTTGTTGAGCTTTGTGCTCTTGGCCGTTAGCCGATGTGAAGGGCGGTGGTTACGGCTTGTAACCAAAAAGAATAACAGCCGGCTAAAAACTTGTACAAGTCGCCTTGTTTTATTATCTTGCAACCGACGCAATGTTTAACCATTAAAACAAAACGACAATGAAACGAAAACTTTATTTTTTGTTCGCTCTGCCGTTAATGTTTGCGGCGTGCGAGAATGTGCTTCCCATTGATTTTGTAGAAATGGATAGTGAAGTGCAATCACAACCCCAAGAAGAAGTCTATTTTAAAGGTATATAAATTGGGGGTATGATGGAGATTATGATAATAATGGAAACTCGGCAGTTTGGTATTTGCCCGATGGAGATTGGCAGATAGAACCAAATGGTGAAGTTCGAAACTATCAATATTTTAGAAGGCTAATGACCGATTGGTCGCCAATTCAAAACTAAAAGGTGATTTGTTATGAAAAAGTGGATATTAGTAGCATTTTCATTGTCGCTTGTCGGTTGTTTTAGCTGGGAGGAATTTCACACCAACGGCCCAAGTGAGTCTGACAAATTTGTTGCTGCGGATGATGTGAGTTCATTGAGTGTTGTAGAGATATTAAAGGAAGAACTCAATGCAGCCTTTGTTGGCACCAAAGAAGATGGATTTGTAATTCTGTGTGTCGAGCCCGATGTAAATGAAGAGTTGCTGACACCAAGCGTGGTTTTTCTTGACGCAGGTTTGAAGGGTGTGCGTATATTTGCGGACAAAGAGCTATTTGGGCATAAGTCTGGGGAGAATATTGCCGAATATTTCAAGGTGGTGAATGCTTATGGGAACAAGTATAGGTGGCCGTGGTCTGTGTATCAAGGACTGAAAACGTCAACGTTAAATGTGCCTGTTTCGGAGTGGAATAGGGATTTTGTTCCACACGTGCAGTGTCGTGATTTTTGGATTCAGTTTGCCGAGCAGCCCACCGAACAGTACGAGGAGGTTACCTTCACGGTGGCGATGGACATTTTGCTGTCCGAGGGTGGCGAGCGCACCCTCACGGGCTCGGTGAAGGTTGCCTTTGAGTAGCGTGCAGACTTTCGATTAATGAGGGGGCTCCGAATTGCAACTCGGAGTCCCCTTGTTGTTGCCTTCGGGCGAATTTTACCGCCTGCCGCCTACCGGTAGGCAAGGGGACTTGTTGGAATAATAGGCTTCCACCGGCCCTACTATTCTGCCCCTAATCTTTCCATTATCAATAAATTTCCAAAATTTTCCATTTTCAATTTTCCATTTCCAATTTTATGTGTATCTTTGTGGGCTGTTTAACCAATTAAAATTTTATCGAAAATGCCAAAAATGAAAACTAACGCCGGCGCAAAGAAGCGTTTTGATTTCACCGGCACAGGAAAAATCAAGAGGAAACACGCTTTCCACAGCCACATCCTCACCAAAAAATCCAACAAACGCAAACGTAACTTGGACTACTCGGCAATCGTAACTCCCGCCGATGCAGCCAAATTGCGCAAACTCCTTGTTAAGTAATTCAGTTTATTTAACCCGTAGAGTAATTGTTTAACCAAAGAGAGCATTAGCCCCGAAGAGCGGGGGAGAACCTCGCCGCTAATCTTTCGATTAAAACTTAAATTTTTTATGCCAAGATCAGTAAATGCTGTAGCATCGAGAGCTCGCAGGAAAAAAGTTTTAAAACTTGCCAAGGGTAACTT
>JAFYRC010000308.1 GCA_017547065.1 Tidjanibacter sp. | reverse complement strand
CCATTGCAACCCTTCTGAACGTGCACGTCAATTTTGTTCAGTGCCTCCACGAGAGTCTGCTCGTTGGTCTTACGGGGATCGTAGGTTACGGTAATAGCCTTGGTGGGCACATCAACAACCACATCCTTTACACCCTTCTTGAAGGGAATAACATCGAGTACCTTCTTAGCACAGCCCTCGCAGTCGATGTCGGTCACAAATTTCACAACCTCACTCTTCTTGGGTTGAGCCTTCTTGGTTGCCTTTGCATCCTGTGCCAAAACTGCACCTACGCCCATGGTGAGCGCGAGCATAAGAATCAAAAGTTTTTTCATAGTTTTCGTTGGTATTTAGTTATTTACGTTCTTTCTAATAGAGGTTAAACCTTGCGCCAATGTAGAACTTGCGTCCCATCAGCGGACCCCATACAACCGACGAGTTAAACTCGGGCGCAAAGGGCGCATCGGCCGAAATGATGGGGTTGTGTTGCATATAGTTGAGAATATTCTCGCAACCCACATAGATATCCCACTGGCCCACTCGATGGCTAACCTGGCCATAGAACATCGGATAGACGGGCGAATAGGTGGCGTCAAGGACGTTGCCATCCAATGCAGGTAACCTCATCGGGCCATTGAGCTGGGCGGTAAAGTCGAATACCCAACGACGGAACTTGGTGGCATACTGCACATTCACAAGACCCTTGAACTTACCCACCAGCGGGCGGTCAACCACATAACTTACTCCCTCCCACTCTTTGGTAATCTTCGAGTCGGTGTAGCGGAAAGTGGTAAAGATATCGAGCCCCTCGAGCGGATTCCACTGCACATCAAGTTGATAGTTGTGAGCAAAAGCATCGCCGTCAAGAGCATAGAGTCGAATGGTGTTGTCGGCCCACTCCTGGTCGGCCACAATGGCATTCGAGAAGCGAGTGTGGAAGTAGTCGAAGCTCACGGTGAAGTCGTTGTAGCCCACAAGGCTCAACGTGTGAGTGAGGCTTGCGCCCATCGTGGCAGCCTTCTCAATGCTATTACCGCTCTGCAACTCATTGACAATAGTGCGGTTGGTACCAAACATCCAAATATTATCCGTGAAGGGCATAACCCTGCGGGAACCCAAACCTGCCGAGCCTCGTAAAACGGTCTGCTCGGTGAGGTTGTAGCGAAGGTGCATGCGGGGTGTAAGCAGGAAATCAACATCCTTACCGCCCTCACAAGGCGACATCATCACATCGCCCCTCACACCTGCCACCAACGAGAACTTATCTTTTATATTATAGGTATACTCGGCAAACACACCCGGTTCCACAATTTCGGTCTGGTTGTCGAGTGGCTGATTGGCCTGCCTTACATTTTCCCCAATCGCACGCATCCACACAGAGCCACCCACATTGAGCGACGAGCGACCAGTGAAGTAGTGCTGATAGGTCAAATTACCCCACAGCGACTGCTCCATACCCTCATACCTATTCAGGCCGAAGTAGCTATCCATCTGGAAGTTATCCACGTCCATCATAAAGGCGATACTCGAACGGCTCTCCTCCTGCGTTTCTTCATTCCACACAGCGGCGCCCACGGGCTTACCCACTTTCAAGTAGGCATTCAAGCCCATATTTTTAATCTCCGAGCCGTAGATTTCGGGCTTCTCAGCAACGCTTTTAAGGTAGTCCTTCGACGGAGTGAAACCCATCTGGCCACCCTCGCGATTTTCGTTCACAAACCTCCAACCCCAACGCCACTGCGTACCATTGGGAGCCTGATAGAGCCAACGATTGGCCACATTCACCTGCTGGGCCATTGGCAAATCACGGAAGCCGTCGCCATTGTGGTCAAACTCGCCAGTGTCACCCGAGTAGTGGAGCAAAATATTGGTGGTCAACCTCTTTGCCTTATCCAGCGCGATGGGCACGGCGATATTAACCTCAGGTTTGAGCTCGTTGTCAAAGTAGAGGTTAAGGAAGAATTTCTGTTCGTCGGTGGGCTTGCGGTATTCGAGGTTAATCTGGCCCGTAATAGCCTCGTGACCTGCCGTAACGGAGGCAATACCCTTCGATACCTGAATGGAATTGAGCCACATACCTGGGGTGTAGTTGAGTCCATAGGGCGAGCCAATGCCTCGCATTATGGGCCTATTCTCGTCCAAAATCTGGGTATAGGTACCCGCCAAGCCGAGCATTTTAATCTGCCTACTACCACTCACAGCGTCGCTATAACCAACCGTAACCGACGCCGAGTTCTCGAAGCTCTCAGCCAAGTT
>JAFYRC010000307.1 GCA_017547065.1 Tidjanibacter sp. | reverse complement strand
TAACTGGAACATCTGGTCGGGTATCAGCTATGGTTTCCCCGTGTCGTTCATCAAGAGTAACCTGACATTCCAGTTGAATGCCCGCTTCAGCAACTCGCCCAGCAAAATCAATGGCGAGGTCAATATGATGAAGGGCCAGTACTATCAGAGTGGCGCACAACTCAGTAGCAACATCTCCGAGAATGTGGACTTCTCGCTGGCCTACAACCTCGGCTACAACATCAACGACAACGCCTCGCAACTGGGCACGAAGCAGAACCACTACTTCAGCCAGTGGGCAAGGGCCGAGTTTAAGTGGGTTGCGTGGAAGGGCTTCACCCTCACTGCAAATGCCACTTACAGCCAGTATAAGGGTATCACCGACGACTACAACGAGGAGTACATCCTCTGCAATGCCTTCATCGGTAAGAAGATTTTCCGCGACAAGAGGGGCGAGTTGAGCGTTGGTGTGAACGACATCTTCGACCAGAACAAGGACTTCCGTCGCTCGGTGGGTACAAACTTCATTAGCAACACCTCCAACCTTGCAATTGGTAGGTATGTAGCTGTGCAGTTTGTCTACAACCTCCGAGTATTCGGCAAGGGCTCGTCGGCCAAAGACTTCGACAACCTCCAGCAGGGCCCCGGCTTTGGTGGCCCCGGTGGTCGCCGCCCAATGGGTCCCCCTCCCGGAATGAGGCACCATTAGTGAACAGAGGCATATAGACCTAAGCGTTGCGAACATTCGTAACGTCGGGCGGAGGGATTTTTGTGGTTACCCTCCGCCCATTTTTTTGTGTGGAAAGTATGGATACCTATAACGATAATAAACCTCTCCCGCCTTCGGCACCGTCCCTAATTTAGGAGAGGTGTACTTGTGGTGGGCAGGAAAGAGCAGAAAGGGCAAAGTAGGGCAAGGTGGGGCAACTAAGGCGACTAGGCAAAAGAATATATACTAATTACTCTTTACTATCTACTAATTATCAATTAAAGGCGTGGGGGTTTTGAAATTTCAGTTTTGAATTGTACTTTTGTGGGCTCGTTGTGAGCAAAAGGGGCCCGAATGGTGGAATAGGTAGACACGAGGGACTTAAAATCCCTTGGCCCGAAAGGGCTGTGCCGGTTCGATCCCGGCTTCGGGTACCAAGAAAAAAGAGAGGAAAAAATTCCTCTCTTTTTTTTATACCTATTTCTTATCATTCACCCGGCGAGGTGTTCTTGAGCTATTCTTCGATTGGTGCAAGACAATCCACATACGCCTCCCAAAAGAACGAAGAACGATAGTCCTTCAACAAAGAGGCCGGCACACGGATGGTTAGGTTTGTAAGCTCCTGCGCCTTGTTGCCCACAAATGCCCTACTTCCAATATCAAGCACTCTGTTGCCACGAATGATAACCTCCCTCAGGCTCGTAGCGCCATCAAAGCACCTATTACCCACAAAGGTTACACGCTCAGGGATCTCCACGCTCTCGAGCGACGAGCAACCATAAAAAGCCTGGTCGCCAATATACTCCACACCGGCACCAAGAGTCAAGGTCCTCAACGACTTACAGTTGTAGAAGGTATCATTGAAGATCTCCATAACACCATCGGGGATGTGGAACTCCTCCAACGACGTGCAACCATAGAAGGCATTGGAACCCAAAATGGTCACCTTATCGCCGAGCATCTCCACGCGGCGCAGAGCCGTGCAGCCCTCGAAAGCCTTATTACCAATGGAGGCCACCTGGGCAGGCAGGTCGATGGTCCACAGCGCGGTGCGTCCCATGAAGGCCATAGCTCCGGCCATATAGACCGTGCTCTCGAAAATCATCTCGCCACAGCCGCCCTCACCCTCGGGGGTAAAGTTATTCTCTTTGAGGGTTGCCAGGAATGCTCCCGTAGCAAAGGGGCCCGTCTGTTCCGCCGCGGTGTAGGCAATAATCTGGTCGGCAGGAATCTCTGGTTCGGGCAAGTCGGGACCAAAGCCGCTACAACTGCACAGCAGTGCCACGGCCGCAGTCATCAGCGACAACGCTCCTTTTCGAAAAAGATTCACACCTACCATTGTTCAATATTATGGAATCGATTACTCCTGCTCCTCCTCGACAATCTCCTCAATCGAGAAGTCGGTCATACCAGCGCTAACCATCAGGTTGAACCACTGGGCAACCTTACGCATATCCGACAAGTGGAAACGCTCCCTATCGTAGCCGGGGATAACCACCTCGAAGAGCTCCCTCAACTCCTTCTCGGATGCCTTGTGCGAGATGGTCTGCTCACCTTTGGTGTGGGCATAGAGGTCGGTCAAAACCTGCGAGAGGGTAACATCCTCATCCTCGGTGAAGATCGAAATCTCGGCCAACGAGCTAACCCTTGCGTGGGTGCCGGAGAAGTTCTTGCGTGCGCCAGTGATCAAAGACTCTGCAATGATACCGTTACGGCTGCTTGCGATGTATTGATAAAGGCCGGGCTCGCCGGAGATGGTCAAAATGTCTTGAAGTTTCATAATGTGTTTTGTTTTCTATTTCAATTAAAAAAAAATGTTCCGAACTGCAAAGATATGTATTTTTGGTGGGTAGTACAAATTGCCGACTACACTTTCAGGTATATTTTCTTCCTATCGAGCAGGTAGAGCACCAACCAGCACACCACAACATAGCCCAGTGCAAGCACCACCGCGCCCCATCTTTCGGGTAACAGAGTGGCCACGCCGCCCAGGAAGAACTGCGACACTCCCTTGAAGCTCACAATTTCTTGGAGCATATAGATCGTAATGGAGTTGACACCAATGATGCGGAAAAAGCTCGTCCAACGGCGGTAGCCACGAATGTCTACGATGTAGTAGAAGATTGCAAACACGGCTAGCGAGTAGGCTCCGGCCGTGAGCACAAAGGAGCCTGACCAGAGCATTTTGTTGATTGGCTGCCACTGATTCCACACCAATCCGAGTGCAAGCATCACCACCGACGCCAACAACATAAACAGCGCCTTACGAGAGCCAGACACCCCCTCGCGGAGTACCCACTCACCCGTAAACACGCCAAGCATGGCGGTAACAACTGCAGGCAGAGTGCTCAACACGCCCTCGGGGTCCATTACTCCGCGCCAATAGATATGATTGGGCATCAGCAGTCTATCAATGAATCCCACCATATTGCCCTCCTTGGTCAGGGCTCCCACGCCCGTAGCCACATCGGGTGCCGGAATGGTCAACAGCAAGGCATAGCCCACCAGCAAGAGTGCCGCAATCCATCCCCTCACTTGCGGTTTGAGCCACACGCACATAATGGACGCCACGGCCCAAGCCACACCTATACGCCCCAACACACTCGGAAAGCGTAGTGTATCGAGTTGGAGACGAAAGAGGCCGTTGTAGACCAAGCCGAGCAGCACAAGCACCACTGCACGACGCATCACACGCAAGCAAATCGCTCTATTGGTTGCCCCCGCAAGTTGTTGTTTGCGCAGCGAAAGCGGGAAAGCAACACCTGCAATAAAGAGGAACAATGGGAAGATGGTATCGTGGTGAGTAAAGCCATCCCACTTGACATGGTGCATCTGTCCGGAGAGCCAAGCCGCAAAATCCAACGATGGGAAAAGGTTACAAATCGCCGCTATCAAACCCGCACCTCCCATGATGAAAAACATATCAAATCCTCGGAGTGCATCGAGCGACAAAAGCCTTGTGTTGGCATTGACTGGTTTATTCATAGGTCTGTTAGCTAGGTAATACAAAACGCCCTTGGATTACAAAGGTAAGAAAAATCGCGACACACCAACATCGCTCGGCATTCATTTTGTAGAACACCGTGATGTAACCAATAAAACAACAGGTTTTTATGAAAAGATTTCTACAACTTTTGGTCGTAGCACTCCCACTGCTGTGGGGTGCAGAGGATGTGGCGGCCCAACACAAAGGACATTATCACCACAAAGGCGACAAACACACAATGGTAGCAATGGGTAAGGACGTAAACCAATATGGCCTGGAGGTCAGCACCGTACCTCTGAAAGCCGAAGCGCAGGACGGTTTCCTCGTACTCTACAACAAGGCTGCCGACTACCGCATTTGGTTTGATGTAAGGGTACAGACCGACGGCGCCGTATTCTTTGGCGAGTCCGATGGTGCCGACCCCATTGGCGATGGTGTGAGCCTGCGTAGGGCACGTTTTGCCGTCAAGGGTCAGTTGCGTGAGGATTGGTATGGCGAGCTCGACGTGGACTTCGCCAATGGTGTCCTCGAACTCAAAGACGCCTATATGCGCTATGATGGTTTGGAAAATTTTGCCATTCAGGTGGGTAACTTCAAGGAGAACTTCTCGATGCAGGTCAACACCACGAGCCGATATCTCCAATTCATCGAGCGACCTATGGCAACCGCCTTTGCTCCCTCGCGCCACCTCGGTATGCAGATCAACTACAATCGCCCCGCTTTCTGGGCAACTGCGGGTATCTTCTTCCAGCCCATAGAGGACGCCGAGGTGAGGGCCAACGTGGAGGACAACAACAAAGACTATGGTCGTGGTCCCGGTCACTCATGGACGGGTAAGGTGGTCGTAAGACCCCTCTACGAGATGGACGAAGGCTCGCTCCACATTGGTTTTTCGGCCTCCTACCGCACACCCAAGGCCGATATGTCGCCTTCCAAATGGGGTTCCGCACGCATCTCCTCGCGCAATGCCACCAACATCAATCGCAAAAAGTATCTCGACACGGGTAACATCAACGACGTAAACTTCGAGATGATGATGACTGCCGAGTTGGCCGGCCACTGGAAAGGTCTGCGCTGGGAGGCCGCCTATTTGGCCGACAACGTACACGTGGAGGGTAAAACCGAGGCCTCCTCAACCAAACACTTCTATGGTATCTATGCCCAGGCCGGTTACCTTCTCTTTGGCGGTAGGCAGAACTACGACTCCGGCGGTGCCAAGTACACCCGCATAACCCCCGGACGTGATTGGGGCGACGTGGAGGTATGTGCTCGTTTCGACCGCCTTGACCTCGATAGTCAGAGTATCTATGGTGGCGCAGCCAATGCGTGGACGGCAGGCGTAAACTACTACGTCAACCCCAACATCAAGATGATGGTCAACTATCAGTACGTCAAGAACAACAAGTACGCTAACGGCAATGGCAAACTCCTTGTGGGCTACAACGCCGAGGGTACCCCCACAACCAACCCTGCCGAGGTGGATAGTTCCAAAGGATTCTCGGGTGTGGGTTACAGCATGTTGAGTTGCCGCTTTGAGGTCAATTTCTAATTAAAGAGTAATCAGTAGATAGTAAATACAAGCGCCTATCGTGAGGAGAATTTTGTGCGAAATGAGAGAGCGGCTCCGCAGCAGCCACAGGCTGTTTTGTGCATTTGGTAGTGCGCCATGCAAGCGCCTATCGTGAGGGGAATTTTGTGCGCGTCAGAATGACGCTTTCCCCTATTTTGGTTGGGAGTTCTATTCAACCTCCAAAAACACCCGCAAGTGCCTATCGTGAGGGGAATTTTGTGCGAAATGAGAGAGCGGCTCCGCAGCAGCCACAGGCTGTTTTGTGCATTTGGTAGTGCGCCATGCAAGCGCCTCTCGTGAGGGGAATTTTGTGCCAAACAAGAAAGCGGGCCCGCAGTTTACAGAACGTAAATGAGGAGCCCGCTTGTCGCAGTGCGGTGCAAAATTCGCCCACGAGAGACGTTTGCTAATTGTCTTTGACGCGCTCTATGAAATCATACGCCATCTCCGAAATATCATCCGTACGATCGGCCCAACCGCCATTCATAAGCAACGACTCTCGGTGACGCTCAATCGAGTAGGTGATGGGGAACTGCGGGCGACGCATGCGCTCATAGCGCTCTCGCTCCGTGGGATTGATAGTCCTACGACCCATAATCACCTCCCTGGTGGGTTTGCGCTCGATGTACCACACAAACTCGGGCAGGCGCTGGGGCTGGTCGGCAGGAATCTGATCCATCGGGTAGATGGTATAGACAGGGTCGCCACGATAGGTGATACCAACCACCGTGTTACCCTCGATATCGAAGGTCATATCAGCACTCTCCGCCACCAAGAAGCCCATCATTGCGCCGTCGGCGTCGTCCACCATATAATAATAGGTCTGGGCATTGCCCACAACGTCGGTCTTGTACATCACACCCTCGTCGTCAAAGAACGACTCGATGGTCTTACCTGCCACCTGGTTGTAGTGCGTAGTGTCCAGCTCGGCCACCATCATGGGTTTACCCTCGGAGAAGAAGACACGGTAGGGTTGCTGATTGCGGGTGTAGACGTCGGCCCTCTCGGAGGTAATCTGGTTGAGTTCGTTCCACATCACCGAGTTGCGGTGGAGCTGCGCGGTGCTGTCCACCGAGAACATCAGCATTGAGTCGCACACGCCCTGGAAGTCCCTACGGAACACCTTAACGTTGCGCAGACCCAGCATAATGCGGTGGGTGGTGGTATCCTGAGCAAGGGTGTCGCGTGTAGTCGCAAGCGAATCGGGACTCAAAGTCAGACCTTCTTTAAGCGGTAACTTAGCCAGCTTCTCTACGGGCTTTTTGATTTCATTTCCGAGGCTATCCCTCTCGATGCCACGCATGCCGTCTAGTACTGTCAGAAGGCTGTCGGCACGGTGGTTGGCGAGGGAGTCGGTGGCGGCCGCAAGCACAAGCGAATCGCGCACCGAGGAGAGGCTATCAATCACAAACTCCCTACGCAGAGCCTCGGCCAGAGCGGTACTATCGGCCACAAATTTGGCCCTAATGGCCTGCTGGATGGAGTCGGCCTTGGCGGCCATCATCTCTGCCAGCGTTGCCGAGTCGGGGCGAGTGAGGGTACAGTAGCCCAGCGAGTCGATGGTGTAGAGGAACATCGAGTCGGCACGCATAAACACCGTGTCGCCCACGCCGTCACCATCGCTATCGCCATAGGTGATATAAGAAGGATCCATCGTGAGGAACGTGTCGCCGATGCGGTCATCGTAGTTACCATAGTCGCCAAAGACGATACTCTTGTGCTCGTCGTCACGAATCTGGGCATTGTGTTTCAGCTCGATGAACTGCACCATGGCCTTGTAGTCAATCGTGTCGGCCCACATCTCCTTATTCTGGCCCAAAACATAGGCATTGGAGCGGAAGATGTAGCGCTCGTCCGTGTTGTGGTACTCTCCATTGTCGGAGGAGAGAATCTCGCCGTCCTTCTTCCAGGTTACACTACGGGTGAAATATTTGGCAATCTCGGTTTCGGAATTGTAGTTCACCGAGTCGGACTTCATCTCATAGGTGTCGTTGCGCAGCTCTACCCTATCAACGCCAACCATTTCATCCAGGTCGGCATAGAAATAACCCCTCTCCGACTCCATCTGGTTGGTGCCATTGGTAAAGCAACCGCCACCATAGAACTCACCCACGTTGTCCTTGGTATTGAAGACGAGGTTGTAGGTGTAGAGGGTCGATT
>JAFYRC010000306.1 GCA_017547065.1 Tidjanibacter sp. | reverse complement strand
CTCTAACTTAGAGGGGGAGTTGTTGGATGGAACAACTTATGCAGAGTACACTCCCCAACCAAAACCGCAAAACTGCTCCTCCACTAAGTTAGGGGAGGTGGCACGCAGTGCCGGAGGGGTCTGTCAGTCGGTTGACGGTTGGCAATTAGTAATTAGTAAAGAGTAATTAGTAAATATCCTTTTTTCTCACACTCTTCACATCCAATTCACGGGTTACAAAAATGTAACCCATGATTGTGGTGGGCGGAGGGGGGAGTTGTTGGATGGAGCAACTTATTTAGAGTACCCCCCAACCAAAACCGCAAAACTACCCCTCCACTAAGTTAGGGGAGGTGGCACGCAGTGCCGGAGGGGTCTGTCAGTCGGTTGACGGTTGGCCAACCAAGAGCAAGAATGGGCAGAAAGAGCAGAAAAAGCAGAAAGAGTATTTAGTCAATATTTTTCGGACACAGAGTGTCCGCCCCATTTGACGTTTGACGTTAGACGTTAGACAAAAAAATGTCGGTCGCCGGTCGAAGGTCGACAAAAAGCGCATAGAGCGAAGGGATTTTTGTGCCAAACAAAGGAGCGAGTCCGGAGCCTACTGGCGTAGGTGAGGAACTCGCTCTCTGAGGTTTGGTGCAAAAAGCACCAGCTATATGCGCTTTTTAAAAAAAGAAAGGGGAAGACTCCCGTCTACCCCATTTCATCAGGTTAGGTTAGTTAGGTTAATGAGGTACGGGAAGATCTCCCGTAAAACATTGATACAAAAATAACACTACGCCACGAGAAAACAAAATTTTTACTAACTATTTTGCCCACTTTTTTAATATTTTTTCTCTTTGCGAGAAAAAGCGTAGTACATTATTTAAATAACTTTTCTAACCGACCTTATATTTTTAATTTTTATTAATAACTATATATTGGTTATTAAAATATTTTATTTCAAAAACAGCGCAATTCGTAGCACAACAAGCGCCAAGAGCACTAAATAGAGCACCACATTACCCACGCCAGGGCAGCGAACGAAGTAGGTGTGAACGAGGGGCACGGCACTCATGCCAATCACCGCCGCCGATACCACGGGCGAAATGCCAAGCAGCAGCATCAGCAAGCCCACAACGAAGAGCGTGGTGAAGTAGTTGTGTATTTTGCGAGCCCTGATGCGCATCGAGCCCGAGGCCGCAACGAACACCACAGCGCTAACCGCCCCCAGCAACACCACAACGCCCAGCACAATCACCCCAAAGAGCCCACCGCAGTCGTGCATCAACGCAGGAACTGAGGTAAGGTGGAGTGGCGAGAGGGTGCCGAACCACTGGGTGGCAACATCACCCACCCTTCCTCCTGCCATCCAGCCCACAAACTCGGCAGGCACGATAGGTAGCAGAAACATCACGGCGCCCGCCACACACTCCCTCAGCGAGCGGCGATAGAGTAGGCACTGAAAGCCAACAAGCAGGGCGGCATAGATGAGGTCGGGGATAAGCATGGCTGCCAATCCGGCATAGAAGGATGCACACATCACATCGTCGTACATCGTCTGTCGCTTGAAGCTACCCACCATCAGCTCGGCCGAGCGCGCCAGCAGAAAGAGGGCCAGTTGCAACGCAGGCGAGCCCACGGCAAAAACAAGGCCGCACACCAGCACCCCGTAGAGCACCAACGGCAAGAAGGAGCGGATGACCGAAATGGAGTAGCGCGAGATGATGCGCGTGAAGACCACCGACGAGGCCAGGAGCATAACCACAGAGAGCACCCTACCCCACAGTGGCGAAAACAAGCCATCGAACCACCCGCCCACGGGCGACAGCAGAGAGGTCACATCCTCGCAGGGCAGTGGCGACACAATGGCCCTATATGTCAGCAGGGCGATAAGCAGCAGGTAGGTGCCGAGAATTATCGGTATGGGTTGCTTGATTATGTCGAGTTTACGCTGATACATAGCCATTAGTGGTTCAACTTTCTGACAAAGATACTCATTTTGTGGATGGATTTCCAACAAGAATTCGTATTTTTGTGCACTATGCTTGAAAACTCCTTTGCAAAAGATCTACTCGAAGCGGGTTGCGACGAGGCCGGCCGTGGCTGCCTTGCGGGTCCCGTGTTTGCGGCGGCCGTTATTCTGCCGCACGACTACTACCACCCCCTGCTGAACGACTCCAAGCAGATGACCCACAAACAACGCTTGGAGGTGAGGGCCCACATTGAGGCCAACGCTCTGGCGTGGGCTGTGGCGGAGGTTAGCGCCGAGGAGATCGACCACATGAACATCCTGTGCGCCTCCTTCGAAGCCATGCAGAGGGCTGTGGAGAAACTCTCCATTAGGCCCGAGCACCTCCTGATTGACGGCAACCGCTTCTACCCCCGACTCGACATCCCCTTCCGCTGTGAGGTTAAGGGCGACGGCAGGTATGCCAACATTGCGGCGGCATCGGTGCTGGCCAAGACGTGGCGCGACGAACGCATGGACTTGCTACACAAGGAGTTCCCCATGTATGAATGGGACAAAAATAAGGGCTACCCCACCAAGGCTCACCGCCTTGCCATTGCCGAGCACGGCATCACTCCCCACCACCGCCAGACCTTCAATCACACCATAGGCCAGCTCTCGCTGTTTTAGGCACAGCGAGTGTGAGTGGAACGCAACTCTCGGGGCGGCTGCTATTCGTCGAAAGTGAGATAGGGCATCTTGCCCACCGACACAATTTTGATGTCGGCATTACGGATGGATATGGCGTTGAGCAACGACTCGGGACTCACCTCCCATGCACCCTCCATGCCCTCCGCGGGTGTGAGTACCACGTCGGAGCGTTTGAGCTTGATGGGCTTACGCTTAAAATACCTCGTCGAGAGGATGTTGTGACCACTACCCTGCACCACGCAGGTCACCCTGTGGCGCTCGCCCTCCACGCTCACCACCACAGGCACCTCGGCCGTGTAGGAGTACTGCAACTTGGAGGTGTACCACAACACCAGCGACAATCCCAACATCACCAAAAACAGCGGAGTAACTTTTCGACCAATGTGTGCCACACAAAAGTCCTTCGCAATCAACAATATATTTTTCAGTTTTTCCATCTTCCTTACAATTGTTTCAGGGCCATACGGATGACAACCTCCACCTCGGCGGTGGGGTTCTCTTTGAGTACCTTCTTGACCACTTTGTCCGAGGCGGCCTTACCAAAGCCGAGCATTCCGAGGGCCGCAATAGCCTCCGAGTAGACCTCCGACGAGGGCGACACAATCACTCCGCCCATGGGCACCTCCGCAGTTCCACTCGCCACACCCAGCACCTTATCTTTGAGGTCCACGATGATCTTCTGGGCCGTTTTGAGTCCGAGGCCCTTCACATTTTTGAGCAGCACGGCATTCTCGGAGGAGATGATGTTGGCCAACTCCGAGGGGGTGTAGGTCGAAAGAATCATTCGGGCCG
>JAFYRC010000305.1 GCA_017547065.1 Tidjanibacter sp. | reverse complement strand
GATAGGCGTAAGGAGCTTGTTAAGCAGGTGCACACCTACCAGGAGACAGCCAAGGTGAGCTTGCGTAACGCAAGGCGTGATGCTGTGGAGGCGTTCAAGAAGGCGCAGAAGGACGGCATGCCTGAGGACGAGGCAAAGGACGGCGAGAACGAGGCACAGAAACTCATCGACCGCTACACCAAGAAGCTCGAAGAGCTCGTTGTAGCCAAGGAGAAGGAGATCATGACCGTGTAGTCCCTCCCCTCAAACAATAAAACAAAAAGGGTTTGGAATTATTCCAAACCCTTTTTGTTTGTTAGGCTTAAGAAAAAAGGTGTACACCGATATGGTGCACACCTTCCTTTATATATAGGTATTCCCTATCCGAGTTTCGAGCCGTAGGCCAAGTCGCCGGCATCACCCAAGCCGGGGATGATGTAACTCTGGGCAGTGAGCTCGGCATCCACCGAAGCGCACCAGATGTGGGTGCCGTGGGGGAGGTGTTTAGCGGCATACTCAACGCCCTCCTCGCTGGCAATAACTGCCGCAACGTGCAACTCCTTGGGGGTGCCACCCTTGGCAACCAGTGCCTCATAGGAGCTAACGAGCGATGCGCCCGTGGCCAGCATTGGGTCGACAATCAGAAGAACTTTACCCTCCAACTCGCCACACGAAATATACTCCACCTTAATCTCAAACGAGCCATCTTTGTGGTGTTTGCGGTAGGCCGAAACAAAGGCGTTGTTGGCGTTGTCAAAGTAGTTCAAAAAGCCCTGGTGGAAAGGCAGGCCTGCACGCAAAATGGTGGCCAAAACCACATCATCGTTGCACAGCATAACCTCGGCCTCGCCAAGAGGGGTCTCCACGATGCGGGGAGTGTAGTCCAGTGTGCGGCTGATTTCGTAGGCGCAAATCTCCGCAATCCTCTCCAGGTTACGGCGGAAGCGCATACTATCCTTCTGCACGTTCACATCACGCAACTCGGCTAAAAACTTGTTGAGAATAGAACTCTCTTTGTCCAAAATGTGTACCATATTCCTTTGTGTTTGAGTTATTTACTATTGCAATGGGCCCTCTCTGTTAGTAGAGGAAGTTGTTGAATGGGTAGCGGCCGGCGTGGATCTCCCTGACCATACCATAGAGGTCCGTGCGGAACTTGTCGATGTTGGCCTTATTCAGCGCTGATATGAAAATGCAGGGCGTGTTGGCTTTTGCAATCCAACTCTTCTGCATCTCCTCCAACGAGATGTTCTCCTTGGTGGCGGGTGTAAGGTCGTCCTCCTCCTTGGGAGTCCAAGTGTAGGCGTCAATCTTGTTGAACACCAAGAAGACGGGCTTGTCGCTCGCTCCAATATCCGCCAGGGTCTGTTTCACCACATTTATGTGGTCCTCAAAGGCGGGGTGCGAGATGTCTACAACGTGAATCAGCAGATCGGCCTCCCTTACCTCATCGAGGGTCGATTTGAAGGCCTCAACGAGCTGGGTGGGCAGTTTGCGAATAAATCCCACGGTGTCCGACATCAGGAAGGGGAGGTTGTCGAAAACCACCTTACGCACTGTGGTGTCGAGCGTGGCGAAGAGTTTGTTCTCGGCAAACACGTCGCTCTTACTGATGAGGTTCATCAGCGTGGACTTACCCACGTTGGTGTAGCCCACCAGGGCCACCCTCACCATCGAACCACGGTTGCTACGCTGCACCGCCATCTGCTTATCAATCTTTTTGAGTTCCTCTTTGAGCTTGGAGATGTTGTTGCGCACAACCCTTCGGTCGGTCTCAATCTCCCTCTCACCGGCACCACCACGGGTACCTGTACCACCCCTCTGACGTTCCAAGTGGGTCCACATACCCGTCAGGCGGGGCAGCATATACTCATACTGCGCCAGCTTCACCTGTGTCTTTGCATAGGCCGTGCGGGCCCTCTGCACAAAGATGTCCAAAATCAGGCGGGTACGGTCGGAAATGCGGCGACCGATGGCCTTCTCAATATTGCGGGTCTGCGAGGGCGAGAGCTCGTCGTCGAAAATCACCACGTCAATCTCGTGCTCCTCACACCATTGTCCAATCTCCTCCAACTTACCCGGGCCTACAAAATAGCGGCTATCGGGGGTGGAAAGTTTCTGTACAAAGCGATGTTCGGTGACAATGTGTGCTGTCTCGGCGAGAAATTCCAACTCGTCGAGATACTCCTCCACCTGCGCCATGGGCTGGCGGTCGCGGCACACGGCAACCAACACCGCACGGGTGTAGTCACACTCACCACTCACTACCACTTTATCCTCTGTTGTTGCCATACTTTAGGCTACTATTCATTCAAAAAAAGGGGAACTTTTCGAAAACAGTCCCCCTTCTAAATTATTGTTTACCACTAAACTACTGCAAACGGCAGTCGATAGGCAGGATGTAACGTACCCTCACCACAGCGTCACGCTGACGACCGGGAGTCCACTTGGGCGACTTCATAAGTACGCGGCGAACCTCGTCCTCATATACGCGGTCGGGCGACTGGAGGAAGTCGATGTTCGACAAGCGACCATCTTTCTCGATCACAAACTGAACAACAACCTTACCCTGGATACCGTTCTCAGCAGCAATTGCAGGAATCTTGAACTCCTGAGCTACCCACATACGGAAGGTGTTAAGGTCGCCACCCATGAACGAAGGCATCACCTCTACTTTGATAAATGCAGCCTCCTCAACTACCTCCTCAACTACCTCGATCTCCTCAACGATAATCTCGTCCTCGGTGAAGTCGGCAAAGTCGAACTCGGTCTCAATCTTGGTGTCGTTCTTTACAACCTTGATGAAGTCGCTGATGAGTTTTACAGCCTGCTTAACAGGAGCCTGAGTTTTGGGCTCCTCGGGTTTGGTGATGTCCACGAGATCCATCTCCACCTCGGGGCCGCTAACCTCGATAATCTCGATGCTCTTTTTCGACTGACCAAGGCTGAATGCCAAGATACAAAGTGCCAATGCAAAGATTAAACCAATCTCCAAGAAGATACCTTTCTTGTTTTGGAGATCTACATTAGGGTTCTTTTTAACTTCCATTATTTTGTGTATTTAATTGTTAATCAACGCGTTTGGGTTGGTTTTGGTGCCAAAATAGGCCTCAAAACCCAATTTTGTACCTACAAATATATGAAGAAAAAACGAAATAAAAGTGATTTCTCTCTTTTTATTCAATTTTTTTCACTTATCTTTGCAACGCAAATGGGGGATTAGCTCAGTTGGCTAGAGCGCTTGCATGGCATGCAAGAGGTCACGGGTTCGACTCCCGTATTCTCCACAAAAACGAACGTATGCCTTTGGGTGTCCGTTCGTTTTTTTTGTTTGTGCCGAAGCACGAACCCGTGACCTCTGATGCCCTCCTTTTCAAAGGAGGGTTTGGGAGGATTGTAAAAATGGCCCCGTAGGGGTGCTTTAAGCACCCCGGGTTCGACTCCCGTATTCTCCACAAAAACGAACGGATACCTTTGGGTGTCCGTTCGTTTTTTTTGTTTATGCCGAAGCACCAACCCGTGACCTCTGGGGTCACTTGTGATGTTTTGTCCTTTGGCCGTTGTGAAACTGCGAAATAATCACTATCTTTGTTCACATATCAACCTTTTAAAACAATTACAATCGTGGTTAAAATCGGAACAACTCTTTCTCCCGTGGGTCGCAAAGCGTTGCTTTGTGGTTCGGGTGAGCTCGGCAAGGAGGTTGCCATCGAGCTGCAGCGCTATGGTATCGAAGTGGTAGCGCTCGACAAATATCCCAACGCACCAGCAATGCAGATTGCACACCGTTCGTATGTGCTCTCGATGCTCGACGGCGAGCGTCTGCGTGAGATCATTGAGGCAGAGAAGCCCGACTACATTATTCCCGAAATTGAGGCTATCGCTACTCCCACACTCGTGGAGTTGGAGAAGGAGGGGTACAACGTGATTCCCACCGCCAAGGCAACCCTTCTGACAATGAACCGCGAGGGTATCCGTCGCTTGGCTGCCGAGGAACTGGGACTTCCCACCTCGCCCTACCGTTTCGCCGCTACTCGTGAGGAGTTTGAGGCTGCGGTGATGGAGATTGGTACTCCTTGTGTTGTTAAACCCGTGATGAGCTCGTCGGGCCATGGTCAGAGCGTGTGTCACTCGCCCGAGGAGATTGACCGCTCGTGGCAGATTGCCCAGGAGGGCGGTCGTGCGGGTGCAGGCCGTGTGATTGTTGAGGGTTTTGTTAAGTTCGACTACGAGATTACCCTTCTCACCGTTCGTCACTCGGGCGGTACCACCATACTTAAACCCATCGGCCACCACCAGGTGGATGGCGACTACCGCGAGTCGTGGCAGCCACAGCCCATGAGTGATGTGGCTATTGCCAAGGCCGAGGAGATTGCTCGTAAGGTTACCGGTGCGCTGGGCGGCTATGGTATCTTTGGTGTGGAGTTGTTCATTTGTGGCGACGAGGTGCTTTTTAGCGAGGTGTCGCCCCGACCCCACGACACGGGTATGGTTACTATGATTTCGCAGGACTTGTCGGAGTTTGCGCTCCACGCCCGTGCGGTGCTGGGCTTGCCCATTCCTTCGGTACGTTTCTATCGTCCTTCGGCGTCGAAAGCCATTGTGGTTGAGGGTGATAGCGACAAGGTTGTCTTCGGAAACCTTGAAGAGGTTGTTGCCGAGGGCGACGTTCAGATTCGTATCTTTGGTAAGCCCGAAGTTGTGGGCCACCGCCGCTTGGGTGTGATTTTGGCCTCGGCCGACACTGTGGAGGAGGCTTTGGCGAAGGCCGAGCGCGCCTACTCCAAGTTGCAGATTGAGGTGCTGCCTCGATAGGCGTGAGGCTTCGAACGAATATGGGGGCTACCGGTAAATGGTGGTCCCTTTTTTGTGTTTGATTGGCAGGGCTTGTCCCATAAAGTGCCTGCCGGGAGGCAATAGAGGGGATTACGTCGCGATGCTCCGTGATCCCTCTTCGCTCGCCGCGGGGCCCCTCCAAAATAGCAAGAAAACGATGGCTCCTGCGGAGCAATCCTTTTTTTGTGCCCAACAGCCCTCGCACAAACAGGTTTGACTCGGGCGTTTAGGCACAAAAAAAGCTTCGATTTTCATCGAAGCCCAGCATTTTCTTGCTATTTTGCGGAAAGAGAGGGATTATAGACCAATTTTAGCATTATTCTTGCCCCTTTTACATCTGCTTCATACTGCTAATAATGCAATCCACAATGGGATATTGTGATAAATTATCTACCTTTTACCTTCTCAATCATCTCACATTATCCCATCGGTCGCATATCGGTGCAACTTTTTCAGGGTAAAAATGCACCAAAATACCCATATTTACACATATCTAACTTGCAGAAAATCAATAAAATAATTATTATTTGTCTAATGCCCATT